>CAYFJD010000032.1:0-9698 GCA_964343285.1 uncultured Nitrososphaerales archaeon | reverse complement strand
GGGAGAAAGAGGACTATTATCGCTGCCTCCGCCGCCATCGCCAACGCGAAGCCTATCACTAGGAGCACCACCCCGGTCCTCCCTATGCCATATCTCAGACGGTCGGCGTTCCTCAGCCTGGACCATCCGGCCCATTGGAGCGCCAGGGATGCAACGGCGATCACCACCGTGATCGCCAGCGACATCTCCAGGGCCGAGTAGAGCGCGGGCAGGACCGCGCGGGGCGGCGCGCCAGGGGTCAGGTAGCCTGGAGGGATCGCCATCGTGATCGTCGCGCCGACGGCGCCCATCGCGATCACGACGGCGATCCCCCCGGCCAGCTCGACGATCATAGACCACATCAGCATCCTGGCCCCCTCGGAGACCAACTCGTTCGGGTGCTCGAAGCCCATGCCGCGCCGAGATGCGCGCCTCCACAATATTAAGATTGATTTAGTTAGTAAATCATCATCCTCTCCGTCGAAGGCCCGCGGGTCGATAGCGCATGCGGTCCGCGAGCTCCGCCACCAGCAGGGGCACCTGCTCGGGCGCTATGACGTCCTCGTGGCTCGGCCTCTCGACGCTGGATATGTAGATGCCGTATTCCTCGAAGTCGCCGTCGACCGGATCGCCGAAGGGCGAAAGGATCATGTATTCGTCAAGGCGACCGAAAATGCCGGCGAGGAACCTATCTATGGCCGCCACCTCCTCGCACGAGGCCCTGCTCCCTTTATACGCGGCGTAATTTATCGACGCTATGGGCAGCGCCTTCCCCAGCGCCTCCTCCAACCCCCTCCCCACCAAGTCCAGCTCGTCCCGGAGATCGCGCGGGGGGCCTTCGCCGGGCGCGTTTATCATCCGAACCTCCACGCCCCTGAGGGGGCTCCTGAGTCCCCCGAAGGTCCTCCTCCAGGCCTCCTCCGGGGTCCGCGGGGAAGGGAACCTTATCACGCCCCTGGGGGAATAGTTGAAGAGCTCCGTCAGGAACCTGGGCTCGCAGTCGGCCATCGACGCGTAGCCGATCCCAGGCATGGAGATGACCGCGCCGCTCCTCATTCCCCGGTCACCAGCTCGTCGAGCATGGACCTGAGCTCGCGCCTGTTCGGCACGCCGGGGATCCTCGCCACCAGCTTGCCCCTCCTCCACATGAGGAGCGTTGGCAACCCATATATCTCGAAGCGCTCCTGGAACTCCTGGTGCTTCTGCACGTCCAGCCTGGCGAACTTCACGCAGGGATAGTGCGGGGCCAGCTCCCTGAGCATCGCGCCCAATATGTGGCAGGGGGCGCACCAGGGCGCCCAGCAATCTAGAACTACGTATTTATTTTCCTTTATTAATGTTCCCAGCCTCTCCGGATCTACGCATTCAACGGCGTTTTTTACGGGCTCCAACCCCTTGGCTGCGGATCCGAAGCCGCCTAAAAGTTTGTTGCAGTTTTTAACGGGTTAAGGTACTATCCGGTGCGCAGATCCTGTAATGATCTGATAAGTTAATAATGTAAGCATTAGATTTCAAGATAAAGTTAAATAGGATTGGAGCGCGAACTTATGCTCGACTATGAGCGCGCGGGATCTCAAGGGCAGCAGGACCTTCGAGAACCTGAAGGCCGGTTTCCAAGGCGAGTCGATGGCCAACAGGCGCTACCTGTACTACGCCCAGCTGGCCGAGAAGGCCGGACAGAAGGAGGTGGCGGAGATCTTCAGGAGGACCGCGGAGGCGGAGACCGGGCACGCGTTCGGGATCCTCAACTTCCTCGGCGTGGATCCGGTCACTGGCACCGAGATAAACGACGTGGAGGACGCGCTGAGGGCGGCGATACAGGGCGAGACGTACGAGTGGACCCAGATGTATCCGGGGTTCGCCAAGGTCGCGAGGGAGGAGGGGTTCGACAAGATCGCGGAGTGGTTCGAGGCGCTGGTGAAGGTGGAGAGGTTCCACGCCAGGAGGTTCGACCAGGCGCTCGAAAAGCTGCAGTCCGGCAAGGGCGAGAAGGTGGAGGTCGAGGATGAGGTGCTGTACCATTGAGGCCGGAGGAGTTCCTCCCCCCTGAGGAATACGCGAAGGTCAGGGACGCCGAGCTGGATAGGATAGTGGAGCACAAGAAGAGAAGAAGGGTGGACTACGGGGATCGACTGAGCTTTTTATTCGAGGACGAGCGCACGGTGAGGCATCAAATCCAAGAAGTAATTTTTATGGATTCAATAGTAGATAGGAAGGTCGTGGAGGAGCTCATAGCGACGTATGAGCCGATGGTTCCGGGCGACGACGAGATATCCCTCACGGCCTTCTACCTGGTCTACAACGAGGAGGAGCTGGAGGAGTTCAACGCGAAAATGGCCGGATGGGAGTCCAGGTTGAGGCTGCTCCTGGGCGACGACGAGCTGGGGGGCCGCCCGATCTACGACGACTACGATCCTCGCAGGCCTAAGACCGTGGCGTACCTGAAGTTCAAGGTCCCGCAGGCCCTCCTCGAGCGCCCAGTGAGCATAAAGCTGGACCACCCGTCGCTTTCGGTGGTCGTTCAGACGCCGTTTAAGGCGCGCGAGCTCGTGGGCGGCGCGTCAATTCATTGAACGTTCAATTAAGGATATTTAATCCGATGATGCGGGGTCCCTGTGCCAACCGAGAGGCTGGCGCGCCTCGCGGCCCTCAGCGTATTCGCGACCATGTTCCTCTGGGGGTTCTCCGAGGCGATCGCGTCCCTGGCGACGCAGTGGCCGATCGTGCCGGCCCACGCGTACCTATACCTTCTCCTCGCGATGCCGGTAGGCCTCGTGTCGGGCAACCTGACGATGGGGCACCTGGCCGACAAGTACGGAAGGAAGCCGGTCATGGTGGTGGCCCCCGCGATATATGTCGCGGGCGTGGCCCTGATAGCCGCGGCCACCGATTGGAGGCTGCTGGCCCTCGGCGTCGGCGTCCTGGTCTTCTCGCTCGGGGGAGGGGACGAGCCGGCGCTCATATCGTACTTGGCGGAGGTATCGCCCGAGGCGTCGCGCGGGCCGCTGTTGATGCTCGCGTCGAACGGCGCCAACGTGGCGGCGGCCGCCGCGGCGGCCGCCTTCGTGCTGGCGGGCGCGGACTTCCGCCTCCAGAGGATAGCTCTGGTGGCGACGCTCGCGCTGGCCCTCCCGTTGGCGATCCTGGTTAGGATGAGGCTTCCCGAGTCGGCCGCCTGGAGGAGGGCCCGCGGCGCGCCGCGGGCCTTCAGGGCGCTGGGCGATCCCGCCAGGCTGTACTTCCTGATCTCCGTGGCGATAACCACGGTGCTCACCTACGGGCTCGTCTCCTGGGCCGTGGGCCCCTACTACTACCCGAGCTCGGCCTCCCTCATAATCCTCCTATTCAACTTGGGGGCGATCGTCGGGGGGCTCTTGGGCTACGCGACGATCGAGCGCTCGGGGAGGAGGGCGCTGTCCCTCGCGTACTTCGCGGGAGGGCTCGCCAGCGCCGCCGCCATAGCGTTTCAGCTGATCGAGAGCCCGGGCGACTTCCCGCTCTTCGCTGCCCTGCTCGTGGTGAACGGCGCGTTCGCGCAGCTCACGTGGGGCATCAGGTTGCTCATGGAGGCGGAGCTCTTCCGCACGGCCTCGAGGGCCACCTCGATAGCGATCGTGAGGACGTCCGCGTGGGCCCTCTACATGGCGTCGCTCGCCTTCACGGAGTCCTTCACCGTTACCTCCTTCATGGCGTACGACGTGGCGCTCTGGGCGCTCGGGACGAGCGGCGCGGCCATCTGGGCGGCCCTGGGCTACGAGACCAGGGGAAAGGCAATTGAGGAGCTGGACTCCCTGGCGTAGCGGATGGGCGGGGATAGGGTGGAGACGGTCTGCCTAGCCTGCGGCGCGAGGAGCCCCGGCATCCGCCTCCGCTGCCCCGTGTGCGGGGGACCGGCGATCCTCGAGGTGGGCGGCGCCGAGTGGAGCGTGAAGCGCGACGTCCCAAGCATGTGGAGGTACGAGTCGATGCTCCCCGCGCTGCGCAGGAAGGTATCGTTGGGGGAGGGGCTGACGCCCGTCAGGAGGATGGGGGGCGCGTACGTGAAGCTCGAGGGCAGGAACCCGACCGGGAGCTACGCGGACAGGGCGGCATCCGTCCTGGCCAGCTACCTGGCGTCCGAGGGCGGCGGGGGGAAGGTCGCCATAGAGTACGCGGAGGACTTCGCCTACTCGGCAGCCAAGTACCTCAAGGGCATCTCGGACGTGGAGGTCGCGGTCCCGGATCCGTCCAGGGTGGATCCGCAGGAGATAGTGGCGCTCGTCGAGATGGGCGCGAGGGTGGGCTTCGCGCGCACCGGCGAGGAGCTGAGCTACGTGAACTCCCTCTCGGTAGAGGGGCTCAAGACGATAGCCTTCGAGGTCCTCGAGAGGATCCCCCGCGCCGAGCGCATAGTGGTGCCGGCGGAGACGGGGCTCCTCGCGCTGTCGATATGGAAGGGGCTCAGGGACGCGGAGGAGGCCGGGGAGGAGGTGAACGTCGAGGTCGAGGCGGCGGTCCTCAGGGGATCCCGGGCGCCGGACCTCCTGTCCGGCGCCCGCAGGATCCCCGTCCACGAGGTCGACCCCCAGGACGCGGTCGAGGGGCTCGTTGAGCTGGCGAGGGCAGGGATCAGGGCGAAGGTGCTGTCCGCCGCTGCCTTCGCGCTGGCCGAGGACCTGGGGAGGGGCGTGGCCGTGATCACCACCTCCGCGCGCTCGCGCAGCGCGCGGCGCCACGGCAGATCCGCGCTGATGGACGAGGTCCTGAGGGCCTTGGGGGACGCGGGGGAGGCGTCGGCGTACGACCTGTGGAGGGAGCTGAGGAAGTACACCTTGAGGGGCATCTATAAGGCGGTGGCGGCCCTGGAGGAGGAAGGGGAGCTGTGCGCGCGCCACACGAGCAGGGGGGGCAGGAAGGTGAAGGTCTACCGCAGGTGCGCCTAATCGAGTATGGCTATCACGCGGGTAGGCGCGCCGTCCAGGCCGCGGAGCTTCATGGGGAGCGCCACGAAGTACGCGCGGGCCGATCTCCGCCCGCGCAGGACCTCGCCCAGGTTCGCCACCTCCTCTATTATCAGGATGCCGTGCGAGAGGAGGACCCTGTGTACCTCCGTCCCCGTGTCCGTCAGCGGCCCCATCCTAGCCGTCCTGTCGCCCCAACCGCCTATGCTCATGGCCTCGGTCGCCACCAGCGATACCCCCTTCTCCACGAGATACCAGGCGCCGTCCACGGAAAGGTAGGGCCACATGTAGAGGTACCTCATGTTTATGCCCCTGAGGCCGTCCCAACCGGTGTGGAGGAACAACATGTCGCCCCTCCTTATCTCGTGGTCGAACTCCCTGAGGTCCTCCCTAGTTATGGGCTCCCCGTCCCTCTTGTGCGTCAGGTCGACGACCACCCCCTCGCCCATCAGCCTGCTGGGGTCGATGGCGCTTATGGGCTCCCCGTCCTCCAGCATGTGCGACGGGGCGTCCATGTGGGTCCCGTGGTGGGTGTTCATGCGTATGTCCCTGAGCCTGTAGCCGTCGACCTCCATCAGCTTGGCGTCCTCCACAGAGAAGCGGCTGTTCGTGGGCCACGAGGGCATCCCGTGGTACATGTCGTGCGTCAGGTCGACGACCCTGGAGCCGCGTATCTCGATGCGCCGGGGCTCCATCACTCCCACCTTATGACGGACTTTATCTCGCCCGCGGGCTTCTCCATCAATATAGGTATGGCCTCCTCCGGGGGGACGACCGCCGTTATCATGGACTCGAGCACGCCCGGGTAGGAGTTCTTCCAGCTCGAGAGGTAGCTCAGGGCCTTGATGTAGTGCTCCTTGGCGCCGTCCACGGTCCCTATTATCGTCACGTTCTTCTCGACCACGTCTATTATGTCCTGGCCGCTTACCGGCTCCGAACCCGAGGGGTCGGTGCCGAAGAGTATCGCGACCCCGTTGGGCCTGAGCGCCCTCACCCCGTCCACGACGACGCCCGGGTTCCCGGTAGTGTCCACGAAGACGTCGGACTGCGGTATGGGCTTCGACCTGTCCTCGCGCAGGAAGTACTCGGCGCCTATCTTGGAGGCCGTCTCCGAGAGGAATCCCTCCGGGTCGTGCCTGCTGAACATCTTGACGTCCATGCCGTTGGACACGAATATCATGGCGAAGAGCATGCCTATGGGGCCTGCCCCGGCTATCGTGACAGTTAGGCAGGAGCGCGACCCGTCCCTGCAGTTCGTGAGCGCCCTCCTGGACACCAGGTCGTAGACCTCGTACGCCTTGACGATGTTCTTGAGCGGCTCCGTGAGGACCGCCAGCATGCCTAGCGATTCGTCCTCCACGCGCACGAGGTAGGTCGGATCGTCCGTGAAGTAATCCCTCATGAAGCCGTCGAGCCCCCTTATGCCGGCCTCCACGAAGTCCCCGTCGCTGCAGTTGTCCTGCCTCCCTATGAGGCAGTTCAGGCACTTCCCCGGCCTCCTGACCATGGGCACCACCAGCGTGCCCTTCCTGATCTTCGCCCCGGAGTCCACGTCCTCGACCCTGGCGAGGGCCTCGTGGCCTATTATCAGGGACTCGGAGCCGGGCGGGGGGCGCGCGAAGGGGAGCTGGTTCCTCACGAGCCCCCTGTCGGTCCCGCAGATCCCTGTGTAGAGGGTCCTCAGGAGGACCTCCCCTCCCCTCCTCCGGGGCTCGGGGACCTGGACGAGCGAGGCCCCGGGGGCGCCGACCCTTATCGATATGGCCCTCATCGTCCCCTCCCGGTTCACTGCGCCACATATTGTTTTATTGGCTGCGGGCCGCCGTGGAGCCTCTCGTCCATCTCGATGGACGCTATCACGAACTCCGCGTGCGCCCAGGCCAGCGGGGAGGCCGAGAGGGGGGAACCGTCGTAGGGGTTGACCTGCTCGGAGAGGACGCCGGAGCCCTGGGCGTGGGAGGAAACCCACGCGAGCGCCTCCACGGCGCGGGGTATATCGCCCGCCCTGACGTAGTACCTGGCCAGCCAGAGCGTGGTTATCGTCCACGGGTTCCCGGGTATGGAGGGATCCTCCCTCACCCTCATGTACTGATCCCCGTCGTATCTCGCCAGGCCGCCAACGCCGCGGATCCAGAGCCTGGACACCAGTTGCTCCACGGTCGAGCTGACGCGCGGGTCCATGGGGTCCAGGAGGCCCATCAGTGGGACGGCCAGGAGGGCGCTGTCGAGCGTGAAGTCGGGCCTGCCGTCTATTATGGCGCGCGCGAACCTGCCCACGCTCGCCGAGTAGAACTTCTTCAGGAAGGCCTCCTTCATCCTGGCGGCGACGCTCCTGTACCTCGAGGCGCGGTCGTCCTCGCCGAACAGCTCCGACATCCAGGCCGCGGACTCCAGCGCCGCGTAAACGGTGGCCACGGTGTGCGCGTGCACGCCGTAGCGCTCCTCCCAGACGTCGTAGCTCTCCCTCGGGAGCCCATCGTCCCCCACGAACTCCGACATGAAGTCCGCCGCCCTCACGACCATCCCCTCGTAGTAGGGGGCCAGGAGCGCGACGTCGTTGTACCTCCGTATGTATTCGCCGAGCGACCATACGACGAGCGCGGTCTCGTCCTCCTGTATGTTGAGTATCGCGCGCCCCCTGCTCACCATCGGGAGCCAAGTGCTCGCGAGCTTCCCGTCCACGTAGTACTTGTGGTAGAAATATCCTTTGTCGGATATCGAGGAGTTCATCAGGTCGAAGAAGCGCTTGGCGGCCAGGCTGTGGCCGGCGGCGCTCAGTGCGTATGCGGCTATCGCGCCGTCCCTGGGCCACACGTAATAATAGCCGTCGCGGTTCACCTTGAGCTGGTCGCTGTCCAGGGAGGCAGCTATCCCGCCGGCGGCGTTCAGGTGGGTCGCCAGTATGAAGAGCGAGCGCTTGAAGAGGTACGGGTAATCGCCCCCCAGCCTTATGGTGCGCCTGGACGACCAGTAGTCCCAGTAGTTGGACGTCCTCCTCAACATGGAGGTGAGCGTCTGCCAGTTCAGCCTCGACCCGAGCGACGTCACGGATCTCATGTCCTGGCCGCAGGCCACGAAGTAGAAGAACGACCTGGATCCGTTGGGCTCCAGGTCGCCCGAGTACCTGATCACGGAGTCCACGGATCCGTTGGCCACCGGGTTCATGGAGAGCGCGCCGTCCTCCGCGTCCTTCCATGTGCCGGCCAGCCCCCCCTGTCCCTTTATGCCGACCGCGTACTGGTCTATCCCCCTGCCGTCCTCGTCGACGGCGGACGCCAGGAAGTAGCGCGCGCCCTTGTAGTGTATGACCGCGTTCAGGCTCGGATCGTATATCCCCGTATCCCCTATGTCGTTGCCGTAAATGTAGAAGTTCTGGTGCATGAAGGCGGAGAACTTCCTCCTGGAGCCCGAGACTTCCTTCACCGTCACGAGCCTGGCGTAGACGTCCTCGAGCACGTCCACGAAGTCCTTCGCCACCACCTCCACCCCGAGGTCCTCCGCCGCGTAAAGCGCCCGCGAAACCATGGTGTCGCCCGCGTAGTCCATCTCCTTGAGCGTCGACCTATCCAGCCAGCGGAACCTGCCGTCCACGGATATGCCGAACATGAAGGGGTGCCCCACGGCGTGGTTGTCGCGCGCCGCCTTCGAGTAGTAGAAGTCGACCACCCAGTGGTTGGAGTCGAACGCGACTATCACGCGGCCGTTGCCCAGGGGGGTATACCGCACCACGGGGGCTATCCAGGTTCGACCGCATATTAAGATATGCTCCGCTGCCCTGAACCGGTTAAATAGGGCGAGGTCGGCCTCCAGCCCGTGGTGGACAGGGAGGATGTCCTGAGGGTTCTGATCTCGGGGCTCAGGGCGGCCGATCCGGAGGGGGCGGTCAGGGCTGCCCTACGCCGCCTCCGCCCGGGCGCCCAGAAATTCGTCCTGGTGGCGTTCGGGAAGGCCGCTTACAGGATGTCGCTGGGGGCGCTGTCTGAGCTCGGGGATCGCGTCCGGGCCGGCGTGGTCCTGGTGCCGAGGGGTTACCCCTCCGGGAGCCTGCGGGGGTTGGAGGTGCGCTGGGGGACCCACCCGCTCCCCTCGCGCGAGAACGTCGAAGTTTCCCGCGAGATCGTGGAGCTGGTGCGCGGCGTCGGGGGGGACGAGGTCCTGCTGGCCCTGATATCCGGGGGAGGCTCGTCGCTCTTGGAGGTGCCCAAGGACGGGCTGGAGGTGGAGGAGCTCGCCGAGCTATCCGCCGAGCTCATGAGGAGGGGGGCCGACGTGAGGGAGCTGAACGTGGTCAGGAAGCACCTTTCGGACGTGAAGGGGGGTCAGCTGCTCAGGGGGTTCCGGGGGGCCGCGTGCGTATCGCTCATAGTGTCGGACGTGGTGGGCAACCCGGTGGACGCGATAGCATCCGGCCCGACGGCCCCCGACCCGAGCACGTACTCCGATGCCATCGAGGTCCTCGACAGGTACGGGCTCCTGGGGGAGTTCCCCCGCGCCGCCGCAGTGCTGAGGGCGGGCGCCGAGGGCCGGCTCGAGGAGACCCTGAAGCCGGGGGATCCCGTGTTCTCCAGGGTCACAAACGAGATAGTGCTCGACAACAGGGCGGCGCTCTGGGCCATGGAGGGGGAGGCGGCCAGGATGGGGTACCGGGCGGAGGTGCTGACGGATTCCATGGAGGGGGAGGCCAGGGAGGTGGGGAGGTTCCTCGGATCCCTCTCCGTCAGGGAGGGCGATCTGGCTTTCATGGCCGGCGGCGAGACGACAGTCACCGTGCGCGGGAGG
>CAYFJD010000031.1:0-9723 GCA_964343285.1 uncultured Nitrososphaerales archaeon | reverse complement strand
TCCCGGCGCGCCAGGTGAACGTTTATCCGGCCTCGTCCCGCCCTCGGGCCGTGCTCTACATAGTGATGACCACCGGCGCCTGCAACCTGAGGTGCGATTACTGCGGCGGCTCGTTCGATCCATCGGTGGTCCCCCCTCTGCCCACCTACGATCAGAGGCTCCTGCTGGAGCTCGTGGAGGGGGATCCGGATCCCATCGTGGCGTTCTACGGCGGGGAGCCGCTACTCAACAGGAAGTTCGTGGAGCGCGTCGTCAGGGCCCTACGTGGGAGGGCCAAGCTGGTGATCCAGACCAACGGCCTTCTCGTCAGGTCCGTCGACCCCGAGGTCCTGCTGTCCTTCGACACCATCCTGCTGTCCGTGGACGGCGTCGAGGAGGTGACGGACGCCCACAGGGGCAGGGGCGTCTACGCGCGCGTCATGGACGCCGCGAGGTACCTGAGGCGCCTCGGGTATCAGGGGGACCTCGTGGCCAGGATGACGGCCACCCCGGACACCGACATCTACCGCGACGTGGAGCACCTGCTGTCCACCGGGCTCTTCGACCACGTCCACTGGCAGCTG
Source organism: uncultured Nitrososphaerales archaeon (assembly GCA_964343285.1). GTDB lineage: Archaea > Thermoproteota > Nitrososphaeria > Conexivisphaerales > Conexivisphaeraceae > Conexivisphaera. The sequence continues at coordinate 9,160 of CAYFJD010000031.1, read as the reverse complement.
GACGTCATATGGAGCGAGAGGTGGGACTTCGCCGGCTGGGCCGACCGCAGCTACCTGCCGGGCTTGGACGCGCTGGCCGAGGAGTGGGTGCGCGGGATAGAGTCGGGCAGGGTCCTGGGGATAGCGCCCTTCCAGGGCATAGTCATGAGGCACGTCGTCGGCGGCCCGGATCCCCCCTGCGGCGCCGGCGCGAACTCGGTGGCGGTGTCGACCGACGGCAGGATCCTCGCCTGCCCAATAGCGGTCCAGGAGAAGTGGGCGGAGCTGGGGAGGCTGGGGTCGGGCTTCTCCCTCCGCGACTACCGCATAGGGCACGCGTGCTCCCGTTGCGAGTACTACAGGGAGTGCGGGGGGCGCTGCCTCTACTCGTTCATGGAGAGGCTCTGGGGCGAGGAGGGGCAGGAGGAGGTCTGCCGCGTGACCAGGGAGACCATACGCATCGTCCTCAGCAGGTTCGACAGGATAGAGCGCGCCGTCGAATCGGGCGCCTTGGGGTGGGAGGACATATTCTACCCGAAGTTCAACAACACCGTGGAGATAATACCGTAGGGTCAGAGGGCGCTCCTCAGCACGTCGCGCACGATCTCCGGCTTGACCTCGAAGGGCACGAGCCACGCGTCCCCCGCAATCACCTCCATCGCCCTCGACGTCAGCTCCTCCAGCTCGCCCTCCGAGAACCCGTAGTCGCTCAGCGACTCCTCCAGGCCCACCTCCTCCTGGAACTTCCTCACCGCCTCCTCAGCCCTCGCCGCGTGGTCGGCCGTCGGAGATATGCCGGGATCGAGAGGCCTTAGGACCATCGCGCTCTCGTCCGGGAGGGCCATGTGCACGTACCTCATGCACCTGGGGCCCAGCAGCGCCAACCCGGCGCCGTGCGGGAGCTTCGGGTTGAGGCCGCTCAGCACGTGCTCCAGCGAGTGAACTATGTGCGTGACCGAGTTATCTATCGCTATTCCGGCCACGGCCGCGGCGTACAGGAGGTTCGCGCGCGCCTCCAGGTCATCGGGGTCCTCCAGGGCCGCCGGGAGCCACCTCGATATTATCTCGACGGCCTCCCTGGCCAGGGAGGCCGCCATGGGGTTCCTGGCGGTGGAGGTCGCCGACTCGAGCGCGTGGTACAGGGCGTCGATCGCGGTGTACCTGGTCTGCTGAGCCGGCAGCGTCCTGAGGTAGGCGGGGTCGTCCGCGCTCGCCCTCGGGTAAACCGTCCCCAGGCCTATCTTCAGCCCCTCCTCCTCCACGTTGGCCACGGAGTACCTGTCCACCTCGCTACCGGTGCCGTGCGTGAGGTTGACCGCGTAGACCGGAAGCGAGCACGAGGGATTCTTGGCCCCCTTCAGGTACTCGCGGGCCCGTCCGCCGGAGCACGCGACGACGGCGGCGAACTTCGCCGAATCTATGACGCTCCCCCCGCCTATGGCGAGGATGGCCTCAGCCCCCCTCTCCTTGGCGGCCCCGGCCATCTCGTCCACCACGCGGTCCGTCGGGTTGGGGAAGACGCCGTCGTCGACCCACCACGTGATCCCCGCGTCCGTGAGGGCCTTGGCGGCGTCGTCCAGCGCCCCGCTCACCTTGGCGCTCCTGCCGCCCGTGACCACTAGGATCTTGCGATGGGCCGAGAAATGCCCGCCCAGCCTATTTAAGGCCCCATCACCGAAGTAGACGATGGTCTCCCCGTACCTCAGGGCGAACTGCCTCATTGGTCGCCGAAGGATCCCTTGTCATTTAGGCGTTCCGCCTTTTCCGAGGAGAGCCGCGAGGGCGTCCTGAGGATGCGCCCCCTGCCATCACTTCATCCTATCCGGCCAACGGGCCGGCGCATAATTTAAAACCGTTAGTTGGCCCGTCAGGGACGTGGAGGGCATATCCAGGTCCTACGCCGAGCTCTGCTCGCTCCTGAGTTCCACGAAGTTGCCGGACGAGGAGACGATCTCGAGGCTCAGGGAGCTCGTGGAGGGCGCCGGCAGGATAATCACGGTGGGCGCCGGCAGGTCCGGAGAGGTCGCCGATGTATTCATGAGGTTCCTCAGGAACCTGGGATACGAGAGGAGCTACGGCCCCGACGACGTCCCCTACGTGCTGAAGTACAGCGACCTAGTGATAGGGTTCACGGGGAGCGGCACGACGACGTTCACGCTGCAGACGCTCCAGGTGGCGAGGGAGGCCGGCGCGAGGACCGTCGTCTTCACGGCGACGCCCGACAGCCCGGCCGCCTCGCTCGCGGACCTCGTGCTGGAGATACCCGGGGGCACGAAGCTGTCCGGGGCCTCCGAGGACTACTACGAGCGCCTCCTGAGCAAGGAGGCATACGCGCCCCTCACACCCCTCGGCACGCTCTTTGAGCTCAGGGCGCTGTTCGTGTCCCTCGCGTTCATAAGGAGGCTTGCGTTCGGGGGGAGCCTCGCCGAGAACTTCAGGGGCTTGCTGGACGTGGCCGTGGGCTACTCCCCCTCGGGGGAGGAGTTCGATAGGCTGTACTCCGTGATGCCCAGGCCCCGCAGCAGGGAGAACCCGTGGCCGGGGAAGATAGTCGTCATAGGGGAGGGGTTCTCCGGGACCGTCGCGAAATTCTTCGTGACGAGGCTGAGGCACGTGGCAAAGGCCGACGAGGTCAGGGAGGTCTACTATTGGCTGGACAAGGGGAGCATCGCGGTCACGGTCGGCGACCTGGTGATAATAATCTCGGGGTCGGGCGAGCAACTGCCCGCCATCCTGGCCGCGAAGGCGAGGTCGAAAGGGGTTCGCGTGGCAGCGATAACCTCCTTCCCCGCCTCCACCCTCGGGCTGAACAGCGACGTGATAGTACAGGTGCCCGGGAGGAAGGTGCAGAAGATAAAGGGCCTGAGGAGCAGTTACCTCCCGAGGGATCCAGTCGACTCCGCCTTCGAGCTGAGGGCGCTCCTGTCGCTCGAGGCCCTCGTGCACGAGATAGCGAAGCTGGAGGGCGTCACGGAGGCCGACATGCGCAAGTTGCACTCGGATTTCACGTGACATCATGCGGTCTGACGAGGTATCCGGCGGGGGCCGCCGTCCCAGTTTCTCCGTCCAACGTCAGCGATTTCCTGCGGAACTTTATTATTGCGGACCGCCCTGAGAGCTGGGCAGGTTGGCGCTCACGCAGGAGCAGAAGGAGGACATGAAGAGGCGCATCGTCGAGGCGCTGAAGGAGGTGTACGATCCAGAGATCCCCGTAAACGTGTGGGACCTGGGCCTCATAGAGGACATATCCATAAGCGACGACGGGTTCGTGGACATCAAGATGCTCCTGACCGCGATCGGCTGCCCCGTCTCCGCTACCATAGCCTACATGGTAGAGGCCACCGTGTGGGATAAGGTGAAGGACGCGAAGGGCGTGAACGTGGAGGTGCTCTGGGATCGCCCTTGGTCGCCCGACCGCGTGACGCCGGAGGGCAGGGAACAGCTTAAGGTGATATACGGCTACGACGTCGTCGAGGACTGGAAGGCCATGTACCAGCAGGGAACGGACCAGTCCTCCTCGCAATAGATTTCTGCCGCCGTCCCCCTCGAGGGATCCGTGAGGGTGGTCCTGGCCGCGGACCTGGGCGCCACCAATATCAGGGCCGCCCTGGTCTCGGAGGACGGAAGCGTGCTCGAGATCAGGAGGTCCCCGACGCCGCGGAAGGGCGTCGTGGACGCGCTCGTGAAGCTGGTCGAGGACATGGCCGGCCGCGCCTCCTCCATGGGCCTGGCCTCCGTGGGCCCTATGGACGTAAGGAGGGGCGTGCTGCTCAGCCCTCCCAACCTGGAGGAGCGCGGCGAGATAGATGTCGTGGGGGAGCTCAGGGAGAGGCTCGGGGTGAACGTGGTCCTCCTGAACGACGCGGTCGCGGGGGCCATCGGGGAGTGGATTTACGGCGCCGGCAAGGGGTTGACGGACCTGGTCTACCTGACCTTCAGCACGGGCCTCGGGGCCGGCGTCATAGTGGGCGGCAGGCCCCTCCTCGGCAGGCGCGGAAACGCGCACGAGGTCGGCCACATGGTCGTGGACTACCTTGGGAGGATCAGGTGCGGCTGCGGAGGCGTAGGGCACTGGGAGGCATATTGCTCCGGCAGCGGCCTGCCCAAGCTCGCCTCGCTGCTCGCGCGCGAGCGCCCCGAGCTGCGCGGGCGCCTGATGCGCGAGATGGAGCTCGGCGCCAGCCCGGATGCGCCCTCCATATTCCGCGCGGCGAGGGAAGGCGACCCGCTGGCCCTGGAGGTCGTGCGCGAGTTCTCGAGGATAACGGCCGCGGGGATAGCCAGCGTGGCCGCCGCCTACGACCCGGAGCTAGTGATCCTCGGGGGGCCCGTCTACCTGCGCAACAGGGACCTGGTAGACGGCCTGATAATGGAGTACCTGCCTAAGTATTCCCTGGACGGGCCGCCGCCGCTGGTTCCTGCTGCCCTGGAGGATCTATCCTCCGTAATGGGGGCGGCCGCCGCCGCCCTCCGTCCATCGCTCGCGGACCCTACCCAAACCCAATAAGCCGCGCCCCCAAAGGGGTTCGGGCGATGACGAGCGATCCCTTTCGCGAGGGGGATGAGCGGGATACTCCTGCCGGAGCCCGCAACGCGACCTCGCCGCGGGCGGAGGGGCGCGGCGCGTGGAGGGTCGCGTCCGTGCTGGAGGACGACAGGATGATCCTGGAGGGCGCCGGGATCAGGATAATAGGCGCGAAGTACGCCGAGCCGTGGCCCGTCTACGTCCTGGAGGATATAAGGTCCCTCGTGGCGGAGTCGGGCGCCCGCTCCTGCACCGTGGTCGGGGCGCACATAGGGGAGCCCATAGTGGCGTTGGCCGGCATCTGCGACGAGATATATGCGTATGAGCCCGGGCCGGCCAACTGCTACCTAATCGCCGAGAACCTGGAGCTGAGCGGCGCGAGGGCCAAGGTCAGGTGCGAGGCGGCATCCTCGAGCGACGGCGCCTCTATCCTGGAGCTAGACGGCTCCTACGCCAAGGTGGAGCTCGTCGGAATAAACAGGGTCATTAACGGCAGGACGGACCTCGTCCTCCTGCTGTGCAGGGGGTGCGCGGCGGCCGCCTCCGGCCTCGGGTGCGCGGCGCTGTCCCTCCCCAAGGGGTACGTGTTCCCCAGGAAGTCCGAGCTGGGCGGAAGGCTGAAGTCGTGCGGGTTCAGCCTGAAGGAGGCCCGCGCGGAGTCCCTCGCGCTGGGCCCTCGGGCTACGTTTAAACGAAGGTTCGGCAGACTGTCGTGGACGTGGATATTAGGTCGTGGCTCTACGAGTTCCTCTCCTCGAGGATGGATCGCGAGCGCGTGGAGCGCGTGATATCGCGCATACCGGCCTACATCCTCAGGGGCGATCCGTCGGCGCTCCGCGTCAACGACGGGGACTACGAGAGCCTGGAGGGGCTCAGGCTCTTCCTCTCGGAGGTCGGCAGGTCCCTCCTCCAGGAGGGCGAGGCGGGCGAATCCGCGATGTCCGATCTGCTATCCTGGATGGAGTCCGAGGAAGGTCCTCGTTCCATGGTTGCCCAGTGGTACCGCGCGATGATGAAGTTGGGAGGGAGGCGCGATTGAGGCCCGGGGGTTTCAGGCGGCGGGGGCTGGACAGGGAGCGCGACCTCGCCCGCAGGCTCTGGGAGATGGGGTTCGCCTCAATGAGGGCGCCCGCGAGCGGCTCGAAGGCCAAGCACATAGTGCAGCCCGACGTCGTTGCGATAAAGGACGGTGCCGTCTTCGCTTTCGAGGTGAAGGCCAGGAGCGATCTCCCGCTGTACATAGAACAGGAACAGGTGGAGAAGCTGTTGGAGTGGGCGAACAGGGCGCGCGCCAGGGCCTTCATAGCGCTCCATTACTCCAGGTCCTGGCACCTGGTGCCGCTGGATGGCCTGGAGCGCGTGGGCCGCACTTACAAGGTGGGCGAGGAGGACCTCTCCCGCGCGCTGCGCCTCGAGGACATCAGGGCCTGAAGGTCTCCTCCCTGCGGCCCAGCCTCCTGTTCACGTGGACGGCTAGCGCGAAGAGCGCGCTGCTCGACCTGTTGAGGACCGAGAGCGCGGTGCGCACGCTGGGGTCGGAACCCAGCTCCTCCCGGAACACGCGGACGGCGACGCGCTCGAGCCTCCTCGTGACCGCGCGCGCCACGTGGATGGCGGCCGCGGCCGGGTGCCCAGAGGGCACGACGAACAAGTCCACGTCCTCCATCCTGGCGTCCGCCACGCCCTCCAGCCAATTCACATCCGCCTCGGACACCAGGTTCCTCCTGCCCCTGGTCTCGAGCGTGGTGACGGCGGAGAACAACAGGATTTGTATCCTGGAGAGCTCGCGGTCCACGTCCTCCAGCCCCTCGGGGAGCAGGGACCTGGCAAGCCCTATCGCTGACACCGCCTCGTCCAGCGCGCCAGAGAGCTCCATGGCCGGATGATCCTTCGGCACCCTACCCCCCGCCAGCGGGCTGTAGGAGCTGCCGTCATCCCCGGACCTCGTGTATACCCTGAAGCGCACGCCGCGGCGGGGCGCCCGCGGGATATAAGGGTGGTCAGGTAAGATGATATACCTTGTATATAATTAATTACAAATAATTATTAATATCTTTTTTATCACGCGGTTTAAATACACAGAGAGGCGTTCGCACGGCAGCCTTGGACGTGCGCAGGATCAGGGACGATTTCCCCGTGCTCTCCAGGGGCGTGATCTACATGGACAGCGCGGCCACCTCGCTCAAGCCCCGCCCGGTGATAGATGCCATGCGCGAGTACTACGAGGAGTACACGGAGAACGTGCACAGGGGGTTGGGAAGGTTGGCGCAGCGCGCGACCGAGGAGTACGAGGGCGCCAGGGAGGCAGTGGCATCCCTGATAGGGGCCAGGCCGGAGGACCTAGTATTCACGTCGGGGACAACCGCCTCCGTTAACCTGGTGGCCCAGGGGCTCAGCTGGAGGGACGGCGACGAAATCGTCGTCACGCTCATGGAGCACCATTCCAACCTCCTCCCGTGGATCCGCGCCTCCAGGCTCCACGGCCTCAGGATCAGGTTCGTGGGGCTGGACGAGGAGGGCAGGCTCGACATGCGCTCCCTGGAGGAGGCGCTGACCCCCAGGACGAGGTTGCTCGCCATAACGCACGCGTCCAACGTGACCGGGGTCGTCAACGACGTGGAGGCGGCGGCGCGCATGGCGCACGACGTGAACGCGCTGGTACTGGTGGATGGCGCGCAGTCGGTCCCCCACATGCCGGTGGACGTCAGGAGGATGGGGGCGGACTTCCTGGCCTTCAGCGCCCACAAGATGCTGGGGCCAACGGGCATAGGCGGACTCTACGTCTCCGAGGCGGCGCGCGGCGAGCTGTCGCCCCCGTGGCTCGGGGGAGGCATAGTGAGGGAGGTCAAGGGGGAGGATTACTCGCTCCTGGATTTCCCCCACAACATGGAGCCCGGTACCCCGAATATAGCGGGCGCCATCGGGTTCGGCGCGGCCGCCAGGTACCTCAAGGGGATCGGCATGGATTCCGTGCTCCAGCACGAGAGGGAGCTGACGGAGGCGGCGCTCCGCGCCCTCGAGGAGGTCGAGGGGCTGCGCCTCCTGGGGCCCCGGAGGGGCGAGCGCAGGCTCGGCATATTCTCCTTCTCGTTGCGCGACCGCAGCCCGGACGAGGTTGCGGTGCTTATGGACGAGATGTCCGGGATAGAGGTCAGGTCCGGCTACCACTGCGCGCAGCCGCTCCACGCGAGGTACGGGTTCCGCGGGACCGTCCGCGCCTCCCTCTACATATATAACACGGAGGACGAGGTGCGCGTAATGGCCGAGACCCTCAACAAAATATCGGCCGCGGCGCGCCGCGGCCGATGCGCGGGCGCATAATCCTGCGAGCTCTAAAAAGATTATTAGCACGTCGGCCGTCAGCACGCCGGTTTGCAGCCCTCCAAGGAGGACGTCCTAAGGAGGATCGACGCGCAACGGCTAGTGAGGACGCTGACCGAGCTGATAGACATACCCAGCCCCACGGGAAGCGAGCAGGAGATAGCCACCTACCTGTACTCCAAGTACAGGGAGCTCGGGCTGAAGGTCATCTGGCAGGAGGTGGAGGACGGAAGGCCGAACGTGATAGGAATACTTAGGGGGAGGGGAGGGGGGAAGTCCCTCCAGCTGGACGCCCACCTCGACGTCTCGTTCACGGGAACCGAGGAGTTCCTCTACGGCGGCGCCACCACGCCCAAGGCCCGCGTCGAGGAGATGTACGGCGATACCTGGATATTCGGCGCCGGGGCCTTCAACATGAAGAACGCGCACGCAGCGTACCTGGAGGCCGTGCGCGCCCTGATCGATTCGGGGGCTGAGCTGAAGGGCGACATAATACTCACCGCGACCTCGGGGGAGATAGAGGAATCCCAAGTAGATGGGTACCTGGGGAAGAAGTACAGGGGGTACGGCGCCGGGGCCTCCTACCTGGCGGCCCACGGTCCAATCGGCGACTACGTCATAATAGGGGAGCCCACGGGCCTCAAGCTGATGATCGGCCACTACGGCTCCTACTGGGCAAAGATAACGGCGTCCGGCGGCACCGTGATACATACAGCCTGGTCGCGCGGGATTCCGAACAAGATCGAGCAGCTCTCCGAGTTCATCCTGGAGTTCAAGGCCTGGAAGGAGAAGTACGAGGACCGCCTGACGTACAAGGGATACAAGGGCATAGTCAACATAGCGGCCGTGCAGGGCGGGTTCCCGTGGAAGGCCTCGAGGACCCCGGGCGAGGCCTCCATATACGTCGACATAAGGTTCCCGCCCAGCATGACCTGGATGCAGGTGAGGGACGACCTCGACGAGTTCATAGCGGACTTCAACCGCAGGCATCCCGGCTACAACATCGAGCACGTCCCCTACGCGATAAATCCGCCGACCGAGGTGAGCGAGGACGAATTGGTGGTTCGCGCGGTGAAGGACGCCCACATGGAGGTCGTCGGCAGCCCGGTCGAAGTGATCTACGAGCTCTGGTACTCCAACGCACCAAAGTACAACTCGATGGGGAGCAAGGCGATAAACTACGGGCCAGGGGGGGCGAAGCGCCTGAGCGGCCTCGGCCTGGCGGACAAGGACAGGGAGTACATAAGCCTGGAGGACCTGGTCAAGGGCACTAAGGTCTACGCGCTCTCGGCGCTCTCCATCTGCAACGAGCCGAAGCGATAAACTATTTATTAT
>CAYFJD010000030.1:0-10030 GCA_964343285.1 uncultured Nitrososphaerales archaeon | reverse complement strand
CCCCACCTTCAGGTTCAACGGCCCCGCCTCGGACAACCTAGCCAGGATGGGGGACGCGTCCCCGAGCGGGTCGTCCAGCGCGACTATGACGGGGTCCTTCTTGGAGAGCTCGAGGACTCGGGATGCGAACCCGCCTGGCAAAGTTCCACCTCGGGGGAGGGTTCCGCTCAGGCCTCCCTTATCCTCTCCAGATACGAGAAGGCGTTCCAGAGGGTCACGCGCGCGTAGGACGGCACGTTGGGATCCTGCGCTATCTCCTCCAGCGCCGCTATGGCGTTGGCGGCCCTCACCGCGGGCGACAGGGAGTTGTCGTTCAACGTATCGATGACCTCCTTTATGGAGCGCCGGACGTTCCTGGGTATCACGTTATCGTTCGCGAGCGTCTGCAGGACCGCGATCGCCTGTTTTATGTTCTCCAGGTTCTCGGAGGACAACGCCCCGCGCCTCCTTTGGGAGGTCAATTGGCACTAGACTTAAACCTTACCTCGCCGAACTGCGCCAGGCCGCATGAGCTCGGCGGACGTCAACAGGTTGGTGGTGGAGCTGATGAGGCGCGGCGCCAGCCTGCTCAGCGAATCGTGCCCCAACTGCGGGGGCATCATGCTCAGGTACAAGGGCGTCACATTCTGCCCGAGGTGCTCCGGCTTCAGGAGCGTCGAGGAGGTCGAGGAGAAGCTCGCCGCGCCGAGGGACCTCCTGGGCGACATAGAGAGGGTTATCTACGACGAGCTGAGGGAGGACCTCCACGCGCTGAGGGGCGCGAGGGGCTCGGAGGAGCGCGCGGTGGTTCTCCGGTCGCTGAGGGAGGAGCTGGAGGTGTTGGAGATACTGCTGAGGTTGAAGGGCAAGGTGGCCGAAAGCGGCTAGGGGCGGCCTCGGACCTCACGCTTAAAGGGGGTCGCGCCTTGCCCCGAGGGGGAGGATCGGTGCTGCGCCATGCCCGCCTGCCGCGTCGACGCGAGCTCGCTGGCGCGCGTCCTGGAGCTGGTCGAGAGGGGCGACCGGAGGGCGGTGTCGGCGGCCGCCGAGCTGGGAGGGCGCCTGGGGGCCGAGCTCTCTCTGGCCTCCTCGCTCGCCATATCGGGCGCGCGCGGGAACGCGGGGCCCTTCATAGTGGTGACGGGGATAGATAGGTCGGGGAAGGAGACGCACGTGTTCAACCCGGAGGGCGTAGCAGGGGTCACGCCGCTCGTGAGGGCCCTGGAGGACCTGGGCTATAGGACCCTGGGGGTTCGCCAGCCCGAGTACGAGTTCTGGAGCGGGCAGCTCATAAGGTCGTACCTCGGTCTGAGCGGCGAGTGCGAGATCCGCGGCGAGCTGCCGGGGTCCGTGGCCTGGATCCTCTGGTCGCTCAACAGGGCGCTCGTGAACAATCCGGTGGCCACCTGGCTGTCCGAGGGGTCGCACGCGGCGGTGTCCAAGAGGTGGAGCGAGAGCAACCTGGCCTACCACGCGGTCCAGGGCGTGGACCCGGCGCGCATACTCTCGGTGGAGTCGAGGTTCCTGCAGCCGGACCTCTTCCTGGTGCTGGACCTGGACCCGGAGGTCGCCGTGCGCAGGATGGGGGGAAGCCGCGACGCTTTCGAGTCCAGGCGCCAGCTGCTGGCCGCGGCTAGGGAGGTCCTCAGGAACCTCGGGCGCTACTTCCCCGGATCCGAGGCGGTCCTGGTGGACGCGTCCCGCGATCCCGCGTCCGTGAGCGAGGACCTGGTGTCGCGCGTCAGGGAGTTCCTTCGCAGGCGATGGACAGGTGGTCCGGGGGGCGCGCCGAGAACCTGGCGAGGCCGCACGCGGACAGCCTATCCTTAACCCGCCCGTACTCGTCGCGCAGCTCCACGAGCGGTATGCCGCCCAGGGCGCACCCGGAAGCCAGCGTTATGTCGGCCTTCTCGACGAAGATGGCCGAGGGGGACAGGCCCTTGGCCGCCAGCGAGTAGAGCACGTAGCTTCCGACGCTGCTGCCGACCGCGTAGGGGAACACGAGCACCTTCCCCTTCAGCTCTATCCCCTCGCCCCGCAGGACGCCCCTCTCGTGGTCCAGGTCCCCCAACGGGGAGATGGGCCTCCCGAGTATCAGGGGCGTCCCCGCGCCCTCGCCGCCCACGAGGACCCTCGGGCCCCTAGCCATCCGCCGAGCCCCCGGACCGCGCGATCCTGGCGCGCCTGAACCTCTCCTTCTCCCCCATCGGCGCCGTGGCGTCGATCCCCCACTTGGCTGTGGTCAGCGTCGACTGATCGCTCGAGGGGTCGAGGGAGGAACCGCGCATCCCGGTGATCACCACGAGGTCCCTGTCGGGCTGGAACCTCGTCGCGACCGCGAACTCCACGTCGTTCGGGTCCTCCGGGTTCACGTCCTCGTCGACCACCGTGACCATCTTGAGCGATGGATCGAACGTGAACGCCGCTATTATGGCGGTCCTTGGGTCGCTCTCCAGCCTCTTCTCGAGCTGGATCACCGCGTGAAGCCACCGTCCGCCCCCCTCCGTCAGCACGACCCTCCTGACCCCCGGCAACAGGTTCTTCAGCTGCTGCTCCAGCTTGACCTCCACCGGGAAGGACATGAGGAAACGGTGCTCCGGGCCGCCGGCCAACAGGCCCCTGAAGACCGGGTCCTCCGAGACGTACATGCGCTCGAACTCCACGATCGGCTGGACCCTGGGCTTGTCGTAGAGCCCCAACATGTCCACCATGAAGTCGGAATCGAACGCGTCGCGCCTGATCCTCCCCTCCAGGAGCACCTCGCAGCCGGTGGGTACGGCTATGCCGCCGACCTCGGCGAAGGGCAGGGCGCCCTCGGCCATCCCGTTCGCGATCCAGGCCTCGTAGGATCCGTAGGGGGCCTGGTACGCCGCCGCCAACTCCACCAGCGGGTTCGCCCCTATCTCGACGACCACCTTCAGGTCCACCCCGGCCGAGCTCGCCTCCGTGTAGAGCCTGTGCAGGTGGCGGTTCTCCACCATGCGTATGACTCCCCTGCGGCCGTCCAGGACCCTTATCCTGTGCATCGAGGCGTTCGCCAGCTCGCCCTCCGGGCTTTTGGCGAACACCACCGAGCTAGTTATGTAGGGCCCAGCGTCGCCCTCGTAGTACTTGGGTACGGGGAGCGACTCCAGGTCCGGGTCCATCGGGCCTCTGAGCCCCAGCTCGCCCAGCGAGCCCGGGGCCCTGGGGTTCGCCACGGCCTCCAGGAAGCGCCCCTTGAGTTCGTCCTCCGGCACGCCCAGCGCCAGCGCCGCGTGCCTGGCGCTCGCCAGCGCGTTGAAGGCGAACGGCATGCCGTAGCCCTCCACCGAGACCAGGCCGGCGCGCCCCCCGGACCCGGCGATTATCGACGGGACATCGGCCAGCTTCGCCCTTCCGTGCTCCAGGAGTTCGCCCGCCCCCCTCAGCCTGAGCAGGTGCTCCTTGAAGCTGCGGACGGGCCCCGCGGGCTCCCTCATATGGCGTCAACCTCCCCGGCTCTCTATTTTAAGAGTCTGCACCGGATGCGCCCTGATAATATGAAGCCCGGCCATCCGCGGCTGGGCCCGGGGCGGTGCCCCGGGCCCAGCGGGCGCTCGAAACGATAAAATACGCCGCCGGATCCTTGAGGCCAGTTTGGAGCTGCTGATACTCCACCCGGGCCTAGAGGGCGCGCTCGCGGACTACATATCATCCAACGGCTTCGTGGCGCTGGATTACTCGGGGAAGCTCCTGAGGACGATCCCCCGGCTCTCCATCCCGGCCGTGGACGCCGACGACCTGGACTCGGCCCTCCTCGACCTCATCAACGCGATGAGGACCCACCGCGGCATCTGCGCGTACTCCCTCTCCGCCCTGTGGGCGCTGGCGTACGCCGGGCTCGGGATACGCGGGTCGGTCACGGCCCTCACCTCCTTCGCCCTCAGGTCGAACGAGTCCTCAAGGGCCTTCGGCGCGCGGCTCTGCGTGGTCGTGGAGGAGTGGTTCCAGAGAAGAAATAACTATGTCTATAATATATTTAAATACACGGCTAAAAGGATAACGACCGTCCGAGGTCGTCCCCGCAGAGGTCCTCGAGGACCCGCCGATCACTCCACCCTGGGCGCCAGGTAGAACTCCATGATGCTGCCGCGCTCGTCGAGGGGGAAGGCCAGCTTTATCGGCATCCTGCTGGAGAACTCCAGAGTCGTCACCTCCGCCGGCTTGATGCTCTTCACGAAGTCCGACAGGTACTCGAGGCTGTACGTGGCCTCGCTCGCCTCCTTTACGACGAGCTCCAGAAGGTCGGGATCGGCGGTGGTCAACCTGGCCTTGACCTGGCCCAGCTCGCTCTTTCCGTAGAACTCCAGCGTGTCCTGCGACGCCTTGAGCGTCACGTGATCGGAGACGGCCTCCACGTCCTCGAGCAACTTCTTCAGCGACTTCTGCATTATCTTGGCCTGCACGTTGAAGGATAGCTTCGGGAGGGGCCTCAGGGCCTCGCCCGACTCCAGGAGCGGTATCACGAACTCCCTCTCGTAGCCGTCCTTGAGCTTGAAGGTCATCGTGCCCTCGCCCAGCTCCACCGTCACGGTGTCCTTCTTATCGGCGCGCTTCATGACCTTCCTCAGGTCGTCGACCCTTATGGTCACCGTCCTGCTGGAGCCGCAGTTGTACTCCTCGAAGGAGGAGCTGACCCACGTGAGGCTGACCATCGCCACCCTGGAAGGGTCCATGGCCCTCAGGGATATCCCCTCGGGGGATATCTCGAACGACGCCTCGTCGACCAGCCCGGAAAGGGCGTCGGCGAGCGACTTCCAGGCCTCCGGATTGGAGCTGACGGCCCTGAAAGACATCCCGCACAAAAATTTAACTCACGGCAATATAAGCATGATCTCCCGTGCGCCCGGTGAAGGGGGTTTGAGCTCCACGTCCTTCGACGCGGCGGGCGACTTCGGGGCCGACGACTACGGCGACCTGCCCTTCCTACAGGAGGCCGGGAGGCTGCTGGCGGAGAGGGGATACGGGCTGTCCATCGAGGATCTGGCGGAGGATTGGGCGGCCCCCCTCGTGGAGGCCGGGGCGAAGAGGGCCAGGGCGGCGCTCAGCGGCGAGGTCGACAGGTCGCTGGACGGCATGCCGCTGGAGCAGAGGATATTGTCGTTCGTCATCGCGGCGCTCATCGTGAGGGCCACGGGAAACCAATACCTGATCAAGAAGTTCGCGCTGGCGGAGGCCAGGCGGCTCGAGGAGCGCATACTGCAGCGCATGAACTCGAACAGGGATGACGCCGCGGCCTTCCTGAGGTTGGTGTATTCCAGGGTCCTGGGCGTGAGGCTCGAGCGGGCGAACCGCCGGGTGGGCTCTGAGCTGTTCGAGGTGAGCGTGGACCTCAGGAGCTACTTGGAGCTCTCGTCCTCGCTCGACATATCGGCGTGGGGGATAGCCAACAGGATAGTCGACGGCGGGCGCGTCTACCTACACCTGCAGGAGGCCGCCAGGCTCCTTAGGAACGCGATCGCCGACCGCGTGGAGCGGCGCGTTTCGTCCATAGAGCTGCCGAGGCCGCCGGCGCCCATAGCCGAGGAGGCCTCCAAGCTCCTGGAGGAGGCGGCAAAGGCCTTGCCGGTCCCGACCGCCGCCGCGGCCCGCGCGGGCCGCGGGCAGTACCCCCCTTGCGTGAGGTCCGTCCTCAAGCGCCTGGAGGCGGGCGAGAACCTGCCGCACTCCGCCAGGTTCTTCCTCGCCGCGTTCATGTTGAACGTCGGGATGTCGGTGGACGAGGTGGTGGCGCTCTTCCGCACCTCCCCCGACTTCAACGAGAGGATAACCCGTTACCAGGTGGAGCACATAGCCGGCGCGAGGGGAGGGAAGCGCTACAGCGTGCCCTCGTGCTCGAAGCTGGCTGCCCAGGGGCTCTGCGCGCGGGACGAGACCTGCGGCAACGTGAAGAACCCCCTATCGTACGTGAGGCGGCGGACCGGCGGTGGGAGCGATGGTGGAGGCGGCGCTCGGAGGAGAGGAGATAGGGTTCCTGAGGACGAGCTATAGGGAGTACTACTACCGCGCCGCGTCCTCCCTCTGGATACCGCCTAGGCTGGAGTCGAGGGAGATAGGGTTCCTGACCTTCGACGGCAACTACAGGCGCCACCTCCAGTTCCGTTCCCAGGGCGAGTTCGTGGCGGAGATACTGAAGGAGGTCCCCTGGGGCATCTTCTACTCCGTCTCCCTCTACGAGGATCCCGGGAATCCGGACATGGGGAGGAAGGGGTGGCTGGGGGCCGAGCTGGTCTTCGACATAGACGTCAAGGATCTCCACCCGGCGTGCATGGATGCCCACGACTTCTACGTGTGCGGGGACGGGTCGGTGCGCCCGCTGGCGGAGCACCCGGCCGGTTGCCGCAGGGTCGACTGGGTATGCCCAGCGTGCATAGAGGCCGGCAGGAGGGAGGTCCTGAAGCTCCTGGACGTCCTGCTGCGCGACCTGGGGATCAGGGCGGACGCCGTGTCCATTTACTTCTCGGGCCATAGGGGATTCCACGTGCACGTCGAGGAGGAGGATTTGGCGGGGATGGGCAGGGAGGCGAGGGCCCAGGTGGCCGATTACCTGACGCTCGGCTCCTACGATTTGAGGGGGCTGAAGAGGTTCCTGGGCACCACGGAGGACGGCCTGGAGACGCTCGCCGGGTGGCCGAGGAGGATCGCGGAGGCCCTGCGCCGCAGATACGGCGTGCCGCCCACCCTCGACGCGTTGGAGAATATAGCCAAGGACGGGCTCGACGACGCGATCGCCGCGGCGGTAAGGGAGGTGGCGGTCCACGTGGACCCGCAGGTGACCGTGGACGTCTCTAGGATATTCCGCATGCCGACCTCCCTCAACGAGAAGACGGGCATGAAGAAGGTGCGCTGCGCGGACGTGGTGGCGTGCGATCCCCTCCAGGAGGCGATCGCGATAGACGATCACCCGGTCAAGGTGGAGGTTTCCTACGCGCCGAAGCTCCACCTGGGGGGCTACACCTACGGCCCCTACAAGCGCGCGACGCTGAAGCTCCCCGCGTTCGTCGCGGCGTTCCTCGTGAGCAAGGGCGTGGCTAAAATTGTTAAATAGGCGGGGCGGACGTGGCGTGTGAGCAACCGCAGGCTCGAGGAGTTCCTGGGCGCCCTCTCCAGGGAGGCCGGGGCCGAGGAGCTGGTGGCGGCGGACGAGGACCTGTTGTTGAGGATATCCTCGGTGCTCGAGGAGCTCGCCGTGGCCGAGCTCGTCGAGGGGCAGGGCTCGGCGATGGTCGGCAAGGTAAGGGAGTACGCCTCCGCGCTGGGCGATTCGCTGCTGGAGCTCAGGCTCGCCAAATCCTCCAGCTACATATCCGACAACGGGATAGCGCCGCAGTCGGCGCTCCCGGAGGAAGAGCTGGTGGACGGCGCGCTGGAGAGGGCGGTGGCGGTCGGCGAGCTGCTCAGGCGCGCTGTGAGGGACGGCAGCCCCCTGGTGCTGTACGCGATCCGCTGGGAGGCGGCCAGGGAAATGGCCGCGGTGGCCATAAAGCAGGACGTCCGCGCGTTCAGGGGGGTAGACTTAAATAGCTATGGGCCGTTCTCGCCGGGCGACATAGCTATGGTGCCGAGGGAGGACGCCAGGGCGCTGGTGGCGAAGGGGCAGGCGGAGGAGGTGGTGGTGCTGGGATGAAGGTGCCAGGGGTGATAGTGACGTATTGCCCAAGGTGCAACGCGCACACCGAGCACAGCGTGAGCCTCTACAAGAAGGGGAAGGATCGCAAGCTCGCGTGGGGCGCCAGGCGCCACGAGTGGGAGAAGAAGGGGTACGGCGGCCAGAAGGAGCCGGAGCTCAAGAGGACGGCCAAGACCACCAAGAAGCAGACGCTCAAGTTGAAGTGCAAGGTCTGCGGCCACGTGATAATGAAGGAGGGCGTGCGCCTGAAGAAGTTGGAGATAGTCGAGGGCGGGAGGTCCAAGGGCGCATGAAGAAGGAACACGTGTTGATACCCCTGCCGAAGAGCGCCTTCCTTCTGGTCAAGTGCCCGAACTGCGGCGCCGAGCGCGTGGTCTTCTCCCACTCCAAGATGGTCGTGAAGTGCCCGAACTGCGGCGCCGAGCTCACCAGGCCGACGGGCGGGAAGGCGATAGTGCTGGGGGAGATAGTTAGGAGGCTTGACTAACGCGCGCGCCTTCCCCGAGGCCGGGGACCTCGTGGTGGGCACGATAACCAGCGTAGAATCCTACGGGCTCTACGTGTCGCTCGACGAGTACGGAGGGCTGCACGGCTTCGTCCCGGTGAAGGAGATACCGAGCACCATGACGAGGAACCTCGTCAGCTTCTTCAAGCCCAAGCAGAAGCTGGTGCTCAAGGTCCTGTACTCGAACCCGAGCAAGCTCCAGGTCGACCTCTCGCTCAGGCGCGTGACGGAGGACGAGCGCCGGAAGAAGATGGCCAGCTACAAGCAGGAGGTGGGCGCCGCCCGCGCGCTCGAGGTCGCCAAGGCCAAGGCCGGCATCAAGGACGACCGCCAGTTAAGGGAGGCCTTGATCGCCGCCTTCGGCAGCCTTAGGGAGTCGCTCCGCAAGCTGGCCGAGGACAGGGCGAAGGTCCTGCAGGTCGTGATGGAGGCGGCGAAGGGCATGGACGCGAAGGCCGTGGAGAGGTACTTGGACGTGGCCGCGCAGCTGGCCTCCGAGCGCCTGAAGCCGAAGAAGGCCGTAGTATCGGCCGAGGTGAAGGCTTACTCCCCGGCGCCGGACGGAATCAACGTGATAAAGGAGGCGCTTTCGAAGGCGATAGCGAGCGCCGAGTCGACCGGCGCAAAGGTCTACGTCACGTACGCCGGCAGCCCGCGCTACCTCGTCAGGGTGGAGGCCGACAACTACAAGGCGGCCGAGGCGGCCCTGGATAGGTTCTCGAGGAGCGCGGAAGAATCGTTAAAGGGAAGGGGGCACTTCGAGCTCCTCAGGGGCAAATGAAGCCCAGGCTCCTGAGGATCTGCAGGAAGTGCTATAGATATACGCTCGAGCAGACGTGCCCGATCTGCGGCGGCCCCACCGAGGTCGCCCACCCCCCGCCTTTCTCGCCGGACGACAAGTACCTGGAGCTCAGGATAAGGGCTCTGAGGGGAGGGGATGAGGCTGGAGCTCAGGGTAAGGGGGATAAGGGTGAAGGAGCCCCTGGCGTCGGCGGTCGACGACGTGGGATCCCACGTCGCCTCTCGGCTGCTCGAGTCGGGGGTTGACCTTCGGCCCCGTAGCGTGCTAGTGATCTCATCTAAGTACGTCGCCATAGCGCAAGGGCGCCGCTACGATCCGGGCACCGCGGTGGCCATGGACGACGCCCTGCGGATAGCGGAGGAGGCCGGCCAGCAGCCGGGCCTCGTGGAGATGGCGCTGAGGGAGTCGCTCTCCTTCCTGGGCCACGCCCTCGGGATAATCATAACGGCCAGGCGCGAGGGCTTGACGCCGAACTCCGCAATCGACCGCTCCAACGCGCCGGGCGGCGTCGCGATCCTGCCGCCCGCCAGGCCCTTCCAGACCGCCGACGAGATAAGGTGGAAGTTGGAGGGGTTGGCGCGCGGCCCCGTCGGCGTGGTGATCGCGGACAGCCGCGTGCTCCCGCTCCGCAGGGGCACCGTCGGCGTCGCGGTCGCGTACTCGGGCATAGAGGGCGTCGTCGACGAGCGCGGTTCCCCCGACCTTTTCGGGCGCAGGCTACGTCACACGTACCGCGCGCTCGCCGACGAGATAGCGTCGGCGGCGGAGATAGTCATGGGGGAGTCGGGCGAGATGACGCCGATGGCGATAGTGGAGGGGGTCGAGGGGTACGTGGACGGGCTCCCGCACCTCCCGGGCGAAACCTACGTGAGCCCGTCCGAATGTTTATACTTCAGGGCGTTCTCGAGGGCCGGGTGATGATGAAACTGATCTGCAGGCCCCGATGGCCGCATGCACCTCTTCTGAGCCCTCCCGCGGCGCGTCGATCGCGCGAAAAATTTTCGCGGGGCTCGTCGCCTGATGCGGCGGCGATCCTGTCGGGGCCTGCCCACGGGCGCTCCGCGCGAAGCCGCGCCCGGCCCGACGGCTGCCC
>CAYFJD010000029.1:0-10104 GCA_964343285.1 uncultured Nitrososphaerales archaeon | reverse complement strand
GCGGTGGACCATAACGTGCCGGTGGTGCTGAACCGCAGCCTGGCGGCCGAGGTCGCGGCCGCGATCGAGGAGTACCTGGGAGGAGGGCTGGAGCTGGGCGTCATGGAGCTGCGCGAGTACTGGGAGGAGGGCCTCCGCAGGAGGGCCCTCAACAGGGCTCTATAGTCGAAGGCGGCTTCGACGTGGCGGCGTAGGCGACCATGACGACGCCGGGTATCTCCTCGGAGATGCGCTTCGATATCCTCGCCAGCAGGTCGTGCGGGATCCTGAACCAGTCCGCCGTCATGCCGTCCTCGCTCGTGACGGCGCGGACTATCACGACGCGCCCCAGCTCCCTCCTGTCCCCCTTCACGCCGACCCATCTGCTCTCGGTCACGACCGCGAACGCCTGCCACACGGAGTCGTAGAGCCCCGCGCGCGCGAACTCCTCCTCCACTATGGCGTTCGCCCTCCTGGCGATCGCCAGCTTCTCGGCCGTCACCTCCCCCTCTATCCTCACGGCGAGGCCGGGGCCGGGGAACGGGTGCCTCCGCACGATGGACTCGGGCAGCCCCAGCGCCCTGGCGACCGCCCTCACCTCGTCCTTGTAGAGATCCCGCAATGGCTCCACGACCTTGAGGCCGAACTTCTCCGGGAGCCCCGCCACGTTGTGATGGCTCTTTATGCGGTCGGACCCCCTCGAGGCGCCGCTCTCTATCCTGTCCGGGTAGGTCGTGCCCTGTATCAGGTACCCGACGCCCCCTATGGCGGACGCGACCTCCTCGAAAACCTCCGCGAAGAGCCTCCCTATGACCAGGCGCTTCTCCTCCGGGTCGGCGACGCCCGAGAGCGCCGATAGGAAGCGCTCGGAGGCGTCCACGAAGTGGACGTTCCCTATTCCGATGCCCCTGAGGGTCCGCAGGACCTCCTCCGCCTCGCCCTCCCTCAGGAGGCCGTGGTCGACGAACACCACGTGGAGCCTATCCCCTATCGCCCTATGGGCTATGGCCGCCGCGGTCATGGAGTCCACCCCGCCGCTGACGGCGCAGAGGGCGCGCCCCTCCGGGCCCACCTCCCGCGCCACGTACTCGACCATCTCGGGTATCCTGGATCCGGGGTTCCAGCCGCCCGAGAGGCCGGCGGAGCGGAAGAGGAAGTTCGCCAGGATCTCCCTGCCGTGCTCCGTATGCGCCACCTCCGGGTGGAACTGGACCGCGTAGATCCCCCTCTCCTTCGACTCCATAGCGGCTACGAGGCCTGACTCGGAGATCGCCGTGACCGAGAAGCCCTCCGGGACCCTCGAGACCACGTCGCCGTGGCTCATCCAGGCGTAGAACTCGCGGGGCACGCCGTCCATCAGCGCGGACTCGCCCACCACGCGTATCCTCGTCCTCCCGTACTCCGCCCTCGGCGATTTATGGACCTCGCCGCCCATGAGGTGGGCTATCAGCTGGTGGCCGTAGCAGATCCCAAGTATCGGGATCCCGGCCTCCAGCAGCCTGGGATCGGGACGGGGGGCGTCGGGGTCGAAGACGCTCCTGGGACCCCCCGAGAGGATCAGGGCGCCGGGCCTCCTCGACAACGCGGCCTCGGCCGGCACGTCGCCCGGAAGTATCTCGGAGTACACGCCGAGCTCCCTCACCCTGCGCGCTATCAGGTGGGCGTACTGGCCCCCGAAGTCCAGCACGAGGGCGAGGTCCAATTCCATCACCTGTCCAACACCAGGAAGGCGGCCACCGGGACCCGAAGGTCCTCCCTCAGCCTATCCAGCGCCTGGCGGAACCCGACTATCGCGAACACCCCGGCGACGTTGGAGCGGGTGACCTCGCAGAGGAGGGCCATCGCCTTCACGGTCGCGCCGGTCCTTATGACGTCGTCCACCAAGAGCGCGTAGTCACCCCTCCTGACGGCCTTCCTAGGGAGGTATATATAGCGATACGCCCCGGACTCGAACACCTGGCGGGCCTCCACGAAGTCCCTCACGCCGAGCTTCTTGCTCTTCCTCACGACCGCCATGCGCGTCCCGAGCGCCTCAGCGAACTGATAGGCCACCGGGATCCCGTCGGACTCCATCGTCATGACGTAGTCGACCTTCAGCCCGGAGAACCACTCGCGCTGCGACTCGACCACGTAGCGGAGGAGCGCCGGATCGTGGGTCACGTCCGTCACGTCCACGCCCCCCACGTCGTCCCTCTTGATCCTCGACTCGACCTCCTTCGAGAGCTCGGCGCGGAAGACCGCCATGATCCTCCTGGCGACCTCCGTGCTGGGGACCACGAGCCCGTTCACGTAACGGCTGAGGACCGTCGGCGGGAGGTTGAGCAGCGGCGATAGCTCCCTGTAGTGCATCCTGTGCTTCAGCATCCTGAGGGCCTCAATGGAGGCCATTCGGAACTTGAGCTCCTCCGCCCTCCTGAGGACCACGGCCCTCTATAGTTGCGTCATTTAATTAAATTTTATGTAATTAATGCTTTAAACTTTACAACATTATGTCAACTAATTAGAGCCCGAGCCCCAGGTCCCTCAGGAAGCGCTCCAGTTTCCTGAGCTCCTCCAGGAACTTCACCCCCTGCGCGGTCAGCTCCACATACCTCGCATCGCCGTCCCTCGACTCCGATATCAGGCCCCTGCGCGCCAGCTCCTCCTCGTACCTGAGGAAGCGGTCGTAGGGCACGTTGGACTCGCTCAGGAGCCTGGTCACCCTGATCCTGCCGCCCTCGCGGTATATGGTCTCCAGGACGTCCAAGTATATCCTGAGCCTGCTCCTGCCGGGCTTCCTCCTAGGCAACGTGCCTCCCCCTGAGCAGGAAGACTAGGAGGAGCAGGAACCCGAGGAACATCAGGAGGTCGCCGACCAGGTAGTAGTTGAGGAACCCCATCGGATACGCCAGCATTACGGCGTGGCCGGCCAGCATCAGCGAGAAGGCCCCCATCACCGTGCCCGAGAAGGACGAACGGGACCTGATCTGGACCGCGTCGAACAACACTAGGGCCAGCAGGAATATCGAGACCAGTTGGACGGAGTCGAAGAACGTGGGGTTGACGAGCAACGCCCTCCTGAGCGCGGGGGGCGCGAACGCCGCCGGGACGACCAGGACCTGGAGCTGTTCCTCGGGCGCGTAGCTCGAGTAGGTTATGCCCGTGTAACCCACGGCCAAAATGAGGTACGCGACGACCTGGAGGAAGGAGTAGAGGTAGGAGGACACCATGAAGAGGCGCGCGTACTCCAGGCCGGGGCGCACGAAGAGGAGGAACGCCAGGATTCCCTGCAGCAGGAGCCCCAGCCCCAAGAGCGAGAAGCTGAGCCCCAGGAAGAGGGGTATCGAGCCGCTGAGCAACCTGTTGTAGCGGTAGGCGGCGTAGGCCACGGCGAGCGCGGCAACCGCGCTCACGACGTCGAGCGCGGCGACGATGGGCAGGTAGTACGGCATCGCGTCCGGGTAATAGGCGGATCCCTATAAACGACGCCTCAGTACAGGTGGCAGGCCACCCAGTGGCCCGGGCTCACCTCCTTGAGCTTCGGCACCTCAGTCCTGCACCTGTCGAAGGCGTAGGGGCACCTAGGGTGGAACGGGCAGCCGGGGGGCACGTTCAACGGGCTGGCGATCTCCCCCTTGGCCTTCACCTGCACCTTCGGGGCCGTGGGGTCAGGCACCGGTATCGCCGCCAGCAACGCCTGCGTGTAGGGGTGAAGCGGCTCCCTCACCAGCTCCTCCGAGTCCGCCACCTCCACTATCCTGCCCAGGTACATGACGGCCACGCGATCCGACATGTGCTTCGCTATCGCCAGGTCGTGGGTTATGAAGAGGAAGGAGAGCCCGTACCTCTCGCGCAGGTCCAACATCACGTTGAGCACCTCGCCCCTCACGGAGACGTCCAACATCGAGACGGGTTCGTCGGCCACTATGAACTCCGGCCTCATGACTAGCGCCCTCGCGATCGCGACCCTCTGCCTCTGGCCGCCGCTCAGCTCGTGGGGGTAACGATACGCGAACTCCTCCGGGGGGACGAGCCTCACGTCCTCCAGGGCGCGCATCACCATTTCCTCCAGCTCCCTTCCCTCGGCCATCCTGTTTATCAGGAGCCCCTCGGCCACCACGTCGAACACGCTCATCCTGGGATTTATCGAGTCGTAGGGGTCTTGGAATATCATCTGGAGCTTGCTCCTGTAACCTTTGAGCGCCGAGCCCCGGAGGGCCGCGATGTCGACGCCCCTGTAGATTATGCTGCCCTCCGTCGGATCCACCAGGCGGACCATGGCCTTCCCCAGCGTGGTCTTGCCGCTCCCGGATTCGCCCACGAGGCCCAGTATCTCGCCGCGCCCTACGGAGAGGTCCACGCCGTCGACCGCCTTTATGAACGCCTTTGGACCGGTCAGCCTGCTCAGGAGGCCGGTGTAGAAGGGGTAGTAAACCTTGAGGCCCCTCAGCGTTATGAGCTCCTCCATCTCCCCCACCTCAGTACAGGTGGCAGGCCACCCAGTGGCCCGGGCTCACCTCCTTGAGCTTCGGCACCTCAGTCCTGCACCTGTCGAAGGCGTAGGGGCACCTAGGGTGGAACGGGCAGCCGGGGGGAGGGTTGGCCAGGTTCGGAGGCGAGCCCGGCAGGAAGGAGAAGCGCTGCCTCTTAGCTCTGATGTCCGGGAACGCCTTCAGGAGGGCCTGGGTATAGGGGTGCAGGGGGTTGCGGTACAGCTCCAGGGACGTCGCCATCTCTACCACCCTCCCGCCGTAGTACACGATGACCTTGTCGGCCAGCTCCGCTATTATGGACAGATCGTGCGTTATCAGGAGCATCGCCATCCTGTACTTGGAGCGCAGATCCTCAAGCAGCTTCAGTATCTGGGCCTGAACTATCACGTCGAGCGCGGTGGTCGGCTCGTCGAGCACGACGAACTCCGGGTTGTTCACCAGCGCCATCGCGATCGCGACCCTCTGCCTCTGGCCGCCGCTCAGCTCGTGGGGGTAGCTGTTGAGCCTGCCCCTGCCCACCCCCACCAGGTCCAGCATGTCCCCCGCTATCTCCAGCGCCTCACGCTTCGAGACGTCCCTGTGGGCCAGCACGGCCTCGGCTATCTGGTCGCCCACCCTGAACACCGGGTTCAGGGCGTTCATGGAGGCCTGGGGGACGAACGCCATCTTCGTCCAGCGGATCCTCCTGAGCTCATCCTCGCTCATCTTCAACACGTCATCGCCGTCCAGGAGCACCCTGCCGCGCTCTATCACAGCGTAGTTGGGGAGGAGCCTGAGTATGGTGAGCGCCAGCGAGGATTTGCCGCTCCCCGACTCGCCGGCTACGCCGACCGTCTCGCCCCTCGACACCTCGAACCAGACGTCCTGGACGGCCCTCACGTTCCCCTCCTTGGTCCTGTAGTACATGTTCAGGTCCTCCACGCGCAGGATAGCCTCCGCCATCTAGCCCACCTCGAAGCCGACCAGCTCGTAGTCGAAGCGGTAGGCGAAGCTCGGCGTGAGGAGGAGGCCGGTGGAGCTCTCCAGCACGCCCGTGGTCCCGTTGTAGAGGTAGTACCAGTACTGCGCCGACACGAGGTTCGATCCGTTGTAGGTCATCGCCGTCAGCGAGACCATCACGTCGCCGCCGGACCTGAGGACCATATATCTGTAGGACACCTCGTATCCGTTCACGGTCGCGTTCGCGCCGCCCGATCCCTGGTCCGCTTCGTTGGATAGGAAGAGAGGCATCCCGAACCCCCAGTAATAGGTCGTTAGGTTCGAGGGCACCAACGCGTAGGTGTAGTTCAGGGTCCATCCCCGGGCCCCGGCGCTCTCGTTGAAGGAAACGAGCGGTTGGTAGTAGAAGTAGATCACGTCGCCCTCCACGGACTTGACGCGCACCCGGAACTCGTTGTAGGAAGTCAGAATCCTCTCCTGGCCCAGGTAGACGGATACCGTGTAGTTGTAGGTGGCGACGTAACCCGGCCTGACGGCGGTCTCGGGGGGCGCCGCCGGCTGCGTCGAATGCGCGCGGAGGGCTAGGACGACGAGCAGGGAGAGGGCAGCTAGGACCAACGGCCACCACCAGCCGATCCTCATCTCTGCCTCAACCTCGGGTTGAATATCTCGTCGAGGGCGTAGCCGAGCAGCACGAACGAGAGGGATAGTAGGACTATCGCGATGCCCGGGAATATGAACCACCACCAGCCGAAGTTGTAGTAGATGGCGGATGACGCGTGGTCGAAGGCCTTCGAGAGCATCCTGCCCCAGGTGGGCACGCTCGAGGCGCCCGGGAACAGGAAGTCCAGCGCCGCCTCAGTTAGTATAAAGCCCGGCACGTTGAGCGCCAGGTTCGCGTAGACGAGGCTCATTATGTTCGGCAGTATGTGCCTCCTGATGATATGCCACCTGCCTCCGCCCAGCACCTTGGCCGCCTCCACGTAGCCGCGCTCCTTGAGCGTGAGGGTCTGCGACCTTATTATCCTCGCCACGGCGGGCCACGAGAGCACGGTGAACAGCAATATGAGCCACAGGTAGAGGGCCTTCGCCAGGAACGCGGACTGCGTGATCATGAAGACCAGTATTATCGCCAGGGGCAGGAACGGTATCACCAGGAAGATGTCGGCTATCCTCATCAGGGCCTCGTCGACCGCGCCCCCGAATACCCCGGCGACCACGCCCAAGTACATGCCGACTATCACCGTGAAGAGGGCGGCCAACAGGCCCACCTCCATCGATATCCTCGATCCCCAGACGAACTGGGACCATAGGTCGCGTCCCATGTTGTCGGATCCCATCAGCCCGTACTGCCTGCCGTACACGAAGAGGAACGGATAGGCCAGCTCCAGCTTCAGGGTGCCCGGGTCGGATCCGCCTATGGCCACCACCTGCATGATCAGGGTGTAGTTGCCCCTCTCGTTCAGCAGCCTGAGGCCTGTGTTCGTCATCCCGAGCCCGGAGGGACCGAACGCCGCGAGGTTGACGTCGGGCAGGGCTGTGGACAGGTAGACGACGTTCCAGTTGCCGAGCTTGAACCCGTTATCGTAGCTTATATCCTCCTCGTACGAGTTGGACATTATCGCGTAGGAGGTCAGGTGCACGGAGCTGTTGTCCGGCTTCACCAGGATGAAGCGCACGTAGAAGTCCGTCAGGTTGTCGACGGACAGCGGCAACACCAGCACGCCGAACTTGAAATCGTAAGGCGGCTTGTAGCCGTAGCTGAAGGTGTAGTTGGCCGTGTAGACGACCTCCTCCGATCCGGGCGGGACGGAGGCGGATATGAGGACGGCCTCGGCCCCCTGGACGCTATAACTGGTCTTGGACAGGGCGCTGGAGGGGGGCGCCGCCCGCACGAACTCGTAGGTCGCGCCGGGGCCCGCGGCGCTCCTCCAGGAGGAAAGGGAGGGCGAGAGAGCCTCCAGGTTCGGCGGGAGGCCCGAATATGCGGGGAACACCGTGGCCCAGGCCGGCACCGCCCACGGACCCGTTACGTAGGTCTGCGCCGGATTTGGCCCCGCTATGTAGGGGGCCAGCAGGGCCATCAGGCCGAAGAAGGCTATTATCGCGATCCCGGTCATCCCGGTCCTGTTGTGCAGGAGGAGCTTCAGGGGGCTCTCCTTGGGCATGCCATCACCTCCTTATCCTAGGATCTAGGAAGCCGTAGAGTATATCGGCCACGAAGTTCGCGAGGACCACCATCAGCGAGATTATGAAGAAGACGGCCTGCTCGAGGGGGAAGTCCTGCGTCACTATGGCCATGTACGTCCAGTAGCCGAGGCCCGGCCAGCCGAATATCGTCTCCGTTATCACGGCGCCGGAGAGCACGAACCCGAGCGATATGGCGAAGACCGTCATTACGGGGAGCACGGCATTCCTCATCACGTGTCTGTAGAGGACGTCCCTTTCCCTGAGCCCCTTGGCCCTAGCCATGAGCACGTAGTCCTCGGAGAGGACCTCCAGCGCGGAGCTCCTCATTATCAGGTAGAACCCGCCTATGCTTATCAGGGTGAGCGATAGGAATGGCAGCGCCATCGCCCTCAGAACGGCCAGGTAGAAGGCGGGGCCGGTGAACTGGGAGATGTAGGACGCGGCGCTCGTCGGCGCGAGGTGGAGGTAGTACGCGAACGCCAGCAGGAGCATGACGCCTATCCAGAAGGAGGGCATCGAGTAGAGGAAGAGGAGGGCGACGAAGGAGACCTTGTCGGCCGGCCTCCCCCTCCTGCTGGCCGAAAAGACCCCGATGTACTCGCCTATCACGAACGCAGCTATTGTCGAGCTGCCGAGCAACAGGACCGTGTAGGGTGCGAACCTCGCTATTGTGGCCGAGACGGGGCCGCTCAGCGCCGCGCCCACGTTGTACCCGAAGTGGAACGTGAACATGGACTCCATGTACCGCAGGAACCTGAGCTGTATCGGCAGGTTGAAGCCCAGCTCCGATATCACCTGCTCCCTTATCTTCTCTATGTACTGCAGGTTATGCGAGGTGCTCAGGGCAGGCACGTACCAGGTCTCAGGATTTATTCCCAGGAGCGTGAAGGGCAGGACCTGGAACAGTAAGAAGTTTATCGCTGCGATTACTATCATTATCACTGCAGTTATTATAAGCCTCTTGACGATGTAGCCTAAAAGGCTCAACGGTCGGGAAGGACAAGGAGTGCCTAATAATTGTTCCTTTATTATACATATAATTATTAGATTTAATAAATAGGATTATCTATCATCCAGATCGAATCATAAAGTTAATCAAACACCACATAACAAGAGAGATCGTGTCGGAGATACCGCTCAAGCCGATCGGAAAGGAGGACATAAGGAGGCTGGAGAGCGCCCTGCTCGTCATGTCCCTCTTCTCGCCCGAGACCATGGAGGCTTTGGGAGATCAACGCGAGAGGATAACCTGGGTGGATAGCCTCTACACCGCCGCGGCCGCCTTCGCCAGGGATAAGGCCGGCGTGCCGGCATCCCAGATAGCCGACGAGATCGGAGTTACGGAGGCGACCGTGAGGAAGCACATAAGGGGGGAGACCAAGGCGGGCCAGCTGATAATCAAGGCGTACGAGAAGCTGGCCAAGGAGGGCTTCAGGGTGGAACTGCCGGGCGCAACGTCGACAGACTGCGGGGAGCTGAAGGAAAGGGTCGAAAGGGCGAAGAAGCTGTTGGACGAAGTTTTGAAAGAACTAGGTTATTAGAATAAATTTATTCCTCCTCTTCCTCGAACTCGCGGGCCGCGGCCCTGGCCTCGCTGAGGGCCCTCTCGCTCTCCTCGACCGCCCTCTTCATCCCCTCCACCTCCTCCTTCGGCAGCGGCTCCACAGACGCCGACGTCGCGGTCAGCCTCAGGTACTTGTCCCAGTGCACGACGACGCCGCCGTCGGTTATCTCCATCGGATGCCTGACCATGGAAGTCCTGGTATCCCTCATCTTCCAGACGACCATGGACCTGTATAGCTTGCCGTCCATCTCGTCCAGGTCTAGCCTGATTATGCCGTCCACTGCGTGCTCCACGCCCGGCCCGCCGAAGCCGCGCTCGCCGACCGATACCTGGCTTACGAAGAGGGCAGTCGTGCCCAGCCCGGCTATCACCCTCTTGAGGAGCATGACCGTCGACCTGGCCAGGGACGGCTTCGTCAGGTAAAGCGTGCTGACGGAGTCCACGGTCACCCTCCTGGCGCCGGTGTCCTTGATCGCCTGCCTGAGGACATCCACGAGCTCGTGAACGTTGTCCACGTCCTTCACGACGTACTTCTCCCTCTGCGACGCGGAGCCTATCCCCGCGGTGAACGCGTCGACCACCGCGAACCTGCCCTCCTTCTCGAACCTGGATACGTCCCAGTTGAAGTGCCTGAAGCTCCTCCTCACGGCGACCGGGTGCTCCTCGAGCGCGACGAATACTCCGGCGTCGCCCCGCGTCAGCCCGTTGATGAGGAACTGCCTGCCCAATATGGACTTGCCCGTGCCTGGCCCACCGGAGACCAGGACGACGCTCCTCTCCGGGATGCCGCCGTAGAGTACCTCGTCGAGGCCGGGCACGTACGTCCTAACCCTTGGAACTATCATTCGATTATTGACGGTGGATCCAGTAAAAATTCTTTCCCATGACATGATATAAAAAATATGAATTTACCTGCGGCGCAGCGCCACCGCCACTATCGCCACGATCACCACTATCACT
>CAYFJD010000028.1:0-10158 GCA_964343285.1 uncultured Nitrososphaerales archaeon | reverse complement strand
GGGGCCGTCGGGAGCTTCATCTCCTGCGGCTTCCCCCTGAACTCCCTGAGCACCTCCTTCGCCTCCTCCACGTTGACCGGGCGCTCCGTCTCTATGTACACGCTCTCCAGGTGCCCGTCTATCGTGGCCACCCTGTGCACCATGACCGAGACGCCCATGGGGTCCGGGGACACCGACCCGCCGTCCATCCTGCCAAGCATCTTCTTTGTCTCGATCGCCACCTTCTCCTCCTCGCCCTTTATGTACGGTATCACGTTGTCGATTATCCTCAGGGAGGGGACCCCGGGGTAGCCGGCCCCGCTGAGCGCCTGCAGCGTGGCGACCACGACCTTCTTCACGCGGTAGGCGTCGTGGAGCGGCTTCAGCGCCATTACGAGCCCCGTGGCCGTGCAGTTGGGGCTGGTGACGAGGAGCCCCTTCCACCCCCTCCTGTCCCTCTGGACCTTCAGCAGGTCCAGGTGGTCCGGGTTGACCTCGGGTATTAGGAGGGGCACGTCGGGCTCCATCCTGTAGGAGCTGGCGTCGCTAACCGTCGGGTAGAGCGCCGCGTACTTGGGGTCCAGCTCGTAGGCCGCCTCCGTCGGGAGGCTGCTGAAGACCAGGTCCACCTCCTCCGAGCCGGGATTCGCGGCCCTGACGGGCATGTTCATTATGCGCTCCGGCGGCTCGTAGCTGTCTATCCACTCGACGGCCTCCCCGTAGAGCTTCCCGGCGCTCCTGCTCCCCACGAGCGCCGTTATCTCGAACCACGGGTGGTTCTCCAGCATGCGCACGTACTGCTGCCCGACCATCCCAGTTACGCCTATGATCGCCACTCTCAGCTTGCTCCTCGCCATCCCTGGACACCTCCTTGGGAGGGAGAGCGCTCGGGAAGCCCTGGGGAAGGAACCTCAGTCGAGGGTAGTATAAAGACGATCACTCCCGAAAATTAAATCCCTCCCCTTCACCTCCATCCCCTCGCCCGATCCTCACGGAAAGCGTTATTTAAACCCGTCGCGACCTCATGGTAGGATGCTCAGGGCGGACGGGTGCACGATAGAGCTCATGCAGTGCGACATAACGGGGCTCGAGGTCGACGCGATAGTGAACGCCGCGAACAGCATGCTGCAGATGGGGGGAGGCGTGGCCGGCGCCATCAGGAGGAAGGCGGGCGAGGAGGTGCAGAGGGAGTGCGACGAGTGGGTGAGGAGGAACGGGCCGGTCCCGGTCGGTGGGGCCGCGATAACCGGCGCAGGCAGGCTGAGGGCTAAGTACGTCATACACGCGGTGGGGCCCGTGTGGGGGGAGGGCCGCGAGGAGGAGAAGCTGAGGAGCGCGTTCAACAGCTCGATAAGGCTCGCGGAGGAGCGCGGCGTCAAGAGCATAGCGTTCCCGGCGATATCCGCGGGGATCTTCGGGGTCCCCAGGGAGGTCAGCGCGAGGGCGCTGCTCGGGGCCGCCCTGGAATACGTGAGGAGCGGTAGGTGCTCGATCCCCAGGATAATTTTCTGCCTCTACGACGACGAGACCTACAAGGCGTTCTCGGAGGAGCTCAGGAGGCTGGGCGGCGCGATTTGATGGCGTGGTCGCTGGCCGCGTCCCTCGGGGTCATCCTGGCCGCGTACTCAGCGTACTGGGCGACGATCCTAGGATTCGGCGCGGCGGAGGTCGTCAGGAGGAGGTTCTCGGGGGATCCGGATCCCGCGCCCCCGGGCGGTCCCCTCCCTTTCATATCGGTGATAATACCGGCGAGGGACGAGGCGAACGTCGTCGAGAGGACCGTGAGGGCGCTGGACGCCCTGAGGTACCCCAGGGACAGGATGGAGGTGATATTCGCGGAGGACGGATCGAGCGACGGGACGCTGGAGGTGCTGCAGTCGCTCGCGTCGACGCGCGGCTGGATGAGGGTCCGCCACCTGGAGGGGGCCGGGAGCAAGGCGGCCGCGATCAACCGCGTACTGCCGGAGGCCAGGGGGGATCTGATATACGTGCTGGACGCCGACGCCATCCCCGAGCCGGACTCCCTCGCCAAGATAGCCGGCCTCTACGCCTCGGGCGTCAAGGCCATGGTGGGGCGCTACGCGGTGGCGAACGCGGGGGAGAGCGCGGTCAGCAGGATGGTGTTCCTCGAGGAGGTGGCGTGGCGCTTCATGTGCGAGGGCAGGTCCAAACTGTCACTCCCCTGCCCTCCCCCGGCGGGCGCGAACTACGCGGTGGACAGGGAGCTCCTTTTGAGGGTGGGGGGATTGCGCGAGGGGGCGCTGGCGGAGGACGCCGCGCTGACCGCGTCCCTCGTCGCCGAGGGCGTGAGGCCCGCCTACTCGGGCGTGCTGGCGATGGTCTCCGCCCCCACGACCCTGGGGGCGCTCTTCAGGCAGAGGATCAGGTGGTACAGGGGCTACCTCGAGGCGCTGGCGGCGGCGCTGCGCTCGCTCCGGTCGTCCAGGGATCGCCTCGGGACGCTCGACCTCGCGGCGCTCTTCTCGTCGCCGATCTTCGCGGCCCTGGGCCTGGTGAACCTGCTCGTGGACGCGTGGCTGACCCCGTGGGCGGCCGCGCTCCTGGCCGGGATGGGCCTTGCCACCCTGGCCCTCTGGGCCTACCTCAGGTACGTGGAGGGCTACCGCGGCTGGGTTGCCCGCAGCGCCCTCCTGCTGGTGCCCTACAGCGCGCTGATATCCCTGATGGCGATGGCGTCCGTCCTCATGCACGCCGGGCGCGCGCGCAAGGTCTGGTACAGGGACAGGCACTCGGCGCGCGTGGACGCCAGAGCGGGTTCCATCGGGCAGCTTATTTAGCGCCGGATCCGCAGCTGATCCGTGGACGAGGGGCGCGCCCCGTCGCGCACCGGCGTGGTCTACCTGCCGCTACACGACGGCAGCGCGCCCCGTTGGCTTTACCGGAGGATGGTGAGGCTCGCCGGGGCAATATCGAAGATGGTGATAGAGGAGCGCGGGAGGAGGGGGTTCCTCGAGAGGGTCTCGGATCCCCTCTGGTTCCACGCGCTTGGGTGCGTGCTCGGGTTCGACTGGAACAGCTCAGGATTGACGACTGTGACGGCCGCGGCCCTGAGGGACGCCCTCAGCGGGCTGGACGAGGGCGTCCTGGCCGCGGGCGGGAAGGGGGCCGCCGCCAGGGCGCTCGACGAGCTGAGGAGGGGATCCGAGGCGCTAGGGCTCACGGTGGGCCGCGAGGAGGAGCTCGAGAGGGCGAGCAGGCTCGCCGCCAAGGTGGACTCCGCCGCCGTGCAGGACGGCTACCAGCTGTACCACCACATGATATTCTTCAGCGAGGACGGGGACTGGGCGGTGGTGCAACAGGGCATGTCGGAGAGGGCGGGCCTCGCGAGGCGCTACCACTGGTTCAGCGGCTCCCTCAGGAGCTTCGTCGACGAGCCCCACAGAGGCATAATAGGTTGGAGGTCCGAGGGGCCGGTGCTGAACATGGTGGCGAGGGAATCGGAGGGGGCCAGGAGGGCCAGCGTGGACGCCGCCGGGGACAGGGAGGTCCTGGGCGCGATAAGGCGCCTCAGCTCGGGCGACCGCTCCCTGGACGAGTTCCTGGGACAGGACACTAGGGCTCCGGAGGTCTACGCACTGGGGTCCGACCTGGACGTGGACTGGAGGACGCTCGAGAGGCTCTACGAGGTCAGGCCGAGGAACTACGAGGAACTTCTGCTGGTGCGCGGCGTGGGGGCCAAGGTCGTGAGGGCCCTCGCGCTGGTGTCGGACCTCATATACGGCGAGAGGGCCAGCTGGAGGGATCCCGTGAAGTTCGCATTCGCCCACGGCGGAAAGGACGGGGTCCCCTTCCCGGTCGACAGGGACCTGTACGACAGGACCATAGCGGAGCTGGAGGAGATGGCCCGGGCGGCCGGGGAGGGGCGTCGGCCGCTGAGGAAGCTCGCGGGGCTCATCTAGGGCGCCGGCACGAGCCCCGTCGATCCCTGATACTTCCCGCTGTAGGGCCTCCCGACCGGGTGGGACTCCAGCAGGAGCAGGTGCCAGATCCTCTCGCCGCGCCGGATCCTGAGGGGATAGGGCGCCCCCCTGAGGGCCAGCGTGAGCCTGCCCCTGTAACCGGCGTCCACGACGGTCGGCGGTATCACGAGGCCCCTCCTCGCGTAGGTGCTCCTCAGGTTCACCAGCCCCACGACGTCGGGGGGCAGCTCCAGGTATTCCTCGGTAACTACGAGGACGTGGGCGCCCGGCGGCACCTCCAGCTCCGCCTGAAGCGGAAGCTCCACGCGCCTGCCGCCGGCGGGCCCCTCCATGACCATGGCCTCCTCCCCGACCGACAGGTCCACGCCGTTGGGCGTCAGCATGGACTCGTCGAACGGCCTTATCACCAAGCGGCCGGACCCGATCAGCCTGGATATCTCGACGTCGGAGAGTATCACGGGGACGCCGGCGCAGGGAGTTTAACAATTACTTCTCATCAAGCGCGATAGACAAACGTGTCAGGCGGCGCGTTCCCTCGGGCCTCGAGCGCCTCGACGGCCTCGACGGCCTCCTCCAGCGCGTCCCCGCCCACCAACCTGATCCTCCCGGGGCAGCAGCCCCCCAGCAGGAGCCGCGGTAGGTCGCCCATGGGCACCGTCACCAGCAGCAGGTTCGAGCCCTGGGCCGCGTCGAAGTACTTGACGAAGCGGCCCATCACCTCCGCCAGCAACAGGGGCGAGCTCTCCGCGATCACGACGTCCACGTACAAGGAGCGGCCCGGTGCGCGCGCTACGATGTCGAACCTCTGGGGGATCCCCGATGCGCCGTTGACGGACGCGTCCTCCTCGAGCGAGTAGCCGAGGGACCTGAGGCGTTCCTCGAGCCTCGAGTAGAGCGAGAGCACGCTCCTCACCTCCTCCAGCAGCTCCGGGTTCAGCTCGTAGCGGGCTACGACCACCGGTTCCAAGTCCTCCAGGGGGACGCTCCCGCCGTCCGAGGAGGCCATCACCCTGGGCGACCGGAAGCTCCTCCCGCACGACCTGCAGTAGAACCAGGACCCTACCCTCCTGAGCTCGGCCGGGCGGCCGCAGCGAGGGCACGCCTTCAGGAAGTCGGAGGCGCGGCCCACGTAGCCGCACCCCACGTGCTCCATCAGCTCCTCCTTGGCTATGTCGGAGGAGCCGCAGTAAGGGCAGGACGACAGGAGCTTGAAGGAGGTGGAGCCCGTCCTCGGATCCCTGAGCCAGGACTCGCGCGAGACCTCCCTCACTATGCCGAGCCCGGCCATCTCCCCCAGGAGGCCGTCGGCGCCGGAGCCCGGCGCGTAGACGCATCCCTCCTCCAGGATCTTGGAGAGGAGCCTCCTGGCCTCCGGGCGCCCGTAGATCGCCATCCTGGCGGATATCCCGGGCTTCACGTAGGTACATCAGCCGAGGACCATTATATAAAGAGCGCCTATCGCCACGAGGAGTATCGCGTGCCTGAGGCCGGCGGCCGCGCTCCCGGACGTCATCTTGCCCAGCGCTAGCCCCCCCAACACGGCCTCCACGACGTACATGGCGAACATTATCGACCTGACGTACGAGAGGCTGGAGGAGGAGAGCCCTATGCCTATCGGGGAAGACGTGGGCGTGAGGAGGGAGGAGAGGGCCGTCTCCGATATGTAGAGGAAGATTATGAGCGCGAGGTAGACCACGAAGGTCTGCGTCCTCAAAGTAGAGTGCAGCTCCCCCTTCAGGGCCTCCGCGTCCCTCAGGTACTCCCTGATTCCCCTGACGGCCGAGGCCACGTCCCCCCCTCCCTCCTCGGCGTCCAGGAGCATCTTGAATATCATGAGCGCCGTCTGGTGGGGGAGCTCGCGCTCCAGGATCTCCTTTATCCTCTGGTAGCTGTAGCCCCAGCTGGCCAGCGACGTGACGCGCCTCAGGGGCCACGTGAGCGCCCCGTAGTCCTTCTGCGACATCTGCCTTAGCGCGAGCAGCGGTGAGAGGCCGCTCTCCACGAGCCCCTCGAGGTCCGAGAGGAAGCGGGGTAGGTTCCTCTCGACGTCGGCCACCCATGCGCGCCTCCTGTGGTCCAAGTAGGCGTATGGCGCCAGGGCGATGGCGACCGCTATGGACGCGTAGTAGTACCACTGGTTGAAGTGCGGCAACGGGCTGGGGACCTTGAGAACGGCCAGCTCGTAGTAGACGAAGTACAGGAAGGCGAGGGCCGCCAGGGCTCCGGCTGACGCGTAGATGACGTCCTCGCGCTTCAACGTCACCACCACCTCGGGTATATCGAGTCGACCAGCAGTAGGTAGCCGATGCCCACCAGGGGTATGAAGACGAAGGCTATCACCGCCAGGAGCTCCGCGTAGTACGGCTGGGCCCCCACGCTCATAGACCCCATGACCGCTAACATTATCGCGAGCAGGAGCGGCGTGACCACGAATAGCGCCACGAAGAGCTCCGCCGCGAGGGAGACGTCGTTCACGAGCTTCCTGAGGTAGTTCCTCCTCGTGTTCAATATGTAGGTGAGCGACTCCCGGAAGTACTCCTGCAGGTCCTTTCCGCTGTCCAGCGCGTCCATCAGCCCCACGATGATCTCCCTGAGGAGCTGCGAGGGGGACCTCTGGGCGGTGGCCAACAGGGACGTCCGCAGGTCCTGCCCCAACACCTCGGAGTCCCTGAGCGCCCTCTCCAGCTCCCGCCTCAGGGGCCCCGTGCGCAGCGCGGCGACGCTGCGCTTGAGGGCCTCGGGGAAGGGGACCCCGCTGGATACGTACGCCATCATGGCCGCGGCCCACGTCGAGAGGTCCTGCTCTATCCTGGAGGACCTCGAGCTGGATCTATACGATATGTAGGCGTAGGGCGCGGCCGCGCCCACGGCCAGCCCCAGCAACGCGCCGGACGCGGCCATCGCCGCGGAGGCCAAAGGCGGGTAGCGGCCGAGGAGCCCGGCGGCGCCGAGCGCGGCCGCGCCTATTATCGCGCCCGAAAGCGCGGACCTCCCGGCCACGCCGTAGAAGTACTCGACGGGCATGTACATCCCGGACGCGTCCATCAGGCGCCTGACGCGGTCCTCGCGGAACAGGCGCGCCAGGAGCGCGCCGCGGCGGCGCGGCGCGCTCCGCCGAGCACCGGGACGCGGCGGCGCCAAGGCCCTTCCCCTGAGGGCGGCGGCCGCGACGAACGCGTCCACGAAGGCGGCGGCCGCCAGGACGAGGGAGAGGAGGGCCGGGATCCCGAGGGACAACGAGAGCGCCGCCAGGATAGCCGCCGCAGCTACGCCCGTAGCTGCCGCGGCCTCCAGCTCCCGCCTCAGGTAATTCTCCCTGCTGAGCGGTATCCCGCGGGCGCGCAGGACCTCCTCCGTCACGCGGTAGCCGTAGAGGGCCTCGAGGAGGCGGTAAAGGCCCTCGACGAGCCGCGCCAAGCTCCATCCTCGCCCTCCCTATGACCGTCATCTTGTCCCTGTAGTAATTCCTCATGACCTCCGCCACCTCGTTGAACTCTAATATCCTCCTGGAGACCATCCAGTGCAGCACGTCCCTCTTGTCCTCCACCTCCATCTTTATCGCCTCCACGCTGACCCCCCTCAGCTCCGCTATCTTTGCCAGGACCTTGCTTTCCTTCGCGAGATCCATCCTATCCTCCGCCGGGTTCCACGCCGCGAACCTCCTCAGGATTACCGAGTCGAGGGATGGATCGTATCCGTAGATCTCTGCCACCTCCGTCACCCTCCTGGCGGGCCTCCCGTTCACGACGAGCCTGCGCTGCATGGCTATCGCGTCCAGGGAGGTGGCGATCAGCTGCTTCGGGGCGCTTATCGGGGGCGAGGAGAGCCTGGATATTACTGACTCGGGGTCCTCCGCGTGTATGGTCGTAAGGCCGCCGTGGCCCGTCGCCATCGCCTGAAGGAGCGTGTAGGCCTCCTGTCCCCTCACCTCGCCCACGATTATGTAGTCCGGCCTCTGCCTCAGCGCGGCCCTCAGGAGCTCGAACATATCTATCTCGCCCTTCCCCTCGGACCCCCAGGAGGTCCTGGTGAGGAGGGGGGTCCAGTTCTGGTGGTAGAGCCTTATCTCCCTGGTGTCCTCTATCGTCACCACCTTATAATCCGGGTGTATGAAGTTCGCGAGTGCGCCCAGCGTGGTCGTCTTCCCGCTGGCCGTCGCGCCGGCTATGACCAGGTTCTTCTTGTGCTCTATCAGCTCCCAGAAGTAGGCCGCCAGGTACTCGTCGAGCGTGCCCCTAAGTATCAGCTCCGTTATCGTGAAGGGCTTCTCGGTGAACTTCCTTATCGTGAAGCTGCCCCCCCTGGTGGATACCTGTCCCCCGAGGACCGCGTTGACCCTGCTACCGTCGGGGAGCGTGGCATCCAGTATCGGATTGGCGAGGGAGACGGCCCTGCCGGAGAGGAAAGCCAGCCTCAGCACGACGGAGTTCAGCTCCTCCTGGGTCTCGAAGACAACGTTGGACCTTATCGACTCGAAGTCCTTGTGCCACACGTAGACCGGGGCCCCCACGCCGACGCAACTTATGTCCTCTATGTAGGGGTCCCTCATCATCACGTCTATCTTCCCGAAGCCCGCGGTGTCCCTCTTCAGGTAGTACAGGATTTTATCCAAGCTGTTCTGCGGCACCTCGAGCCCGAACTTCCTGATGGCCCTCTCCGCGTTCGACTCTATGTAGCGCTCCGCCTCCTCCCTGTTGGCGAACCTATCGCGCGGCATCTCCACCACGTAAGAGAGCAACTCCTTCAACTTCCTCAGAACATCCGATTCCTCGGGCGTCAGCTCGGGCTCGATCACGTAGTAGACGTATTCGTCCCCCTCCTCGGCGTACGCCACGACGGCCTTCGAGTGCGCGTTGTCGCCCTTCAGTTCGTCTATCTGGACTATCTTGAGGGGCGGCAGCCTCCCGCCCTGGGGGACCCCCGCGGCCGAACCCCTATCCCCGGGCCGCGACCCTCCGCGGAGCCTGGAGAGGAACCTCAGGCCACGGGGGGCTTTGACCACGCCCGAGATTTCAAATGCGATAGTATTTTACGGTTTCGCGGCGAGCCCGGAGGTACCATCCCGTGCGGGGAACTCCGAACGTTAATATTAGCCGCGGGGGACACTGAGGGGACGTGAAGGCCGTCGTGCTGGCCGGCGGGCTGGGCGTGAGGCTGAGGCCCTACACGCTCCTGGCCCCGAAGCCCATGCTCCCGCTGGGCGACAAGCCGTTCCTGGAGCACATAATAGAGTGGCTGAAGTCGCAGGGGATAACGGAGGTGGTGATCGCCGTGGGTTACATGAGGAAGGCGATAGAGGACTACTTCGAGGACGGATCGGACTTCGGCGTCAGGATAGAATACGCGAGGTCGAGCAAGCCCATGGGGAGCGCGGGGCAGCTCAAGACGGCCGAGAAACTAATCGACGGCAGGTTCGTCCTCCTCTACGGCGACGTGCTACCGCGCGCCGACCTTAGGCCGATGCTCGAGTTCCACGAGAGAGTTGGGGCCCTCGCCACCATGATGCTGATGAAGTACTACACGAGGATCCGGTACGGACTGGTGGACGTGGCCGAGGACGGCAGGCTCCTCAGGTGGAACGAGAAGCCCGAGGTGGGGGGATGGGTGAACGTGGGATGCTACGTGATGGAGAAGGACTTCCTGAAGTACATACCGGAGGGCGTGCCCTACGGCATGGACGCCGCCTTCAGGGCGGCGATGGAGGCGGGCGAGCCCATCTACGCGTACAAGTCGGAGGGCGACTTCGTCGACATAGGGGACAAGGAGTCCTACCTGAGGGCGAACAGGGAGTTCCTGAGCAGGATGAGGGAGATACCATGAGCTTGTTCCTGTTCCAGGAGGACTACGTGGATGGTGAGCCCGACCCTCTGAGCCCGCTGTCCCTGATGACGCCCGTCCACGAGCTGAGGTATGGGAACAGGCTGCTCTACAGGGCGCTCTCGGACGCGGTGGGGGAGCCCGAGGGGCTGATAGTCCCCCGCAGGTTCGAGCGCTACGTACGCAGGAAGTACCCCGGCAAGGTGACGAGGCTGGAGGACGCGGGCGGGAAGGTGATCCTGCTGAACGCCAGGGTCAGGCCGGGCGCGGCGCCCGACGTGCTGAGGTTGTTGAGGTCCGAGGGGAAGCCGGTCGTGGACGGCGACAGGTTGGTGGCGGCGGAGGTGGAGGCAGGATCCATCGGGGAGGAGGACCTGTTCAGGAGGTGGGCTGGCGTCCATATGGATGCGCTCATCAAGGG
>CAYFJD010000027.1:0-10193 GCA_964343285.1 uncultured Nitrososphaerales archaeon | reverse complement strand
CCCTCAGGATCCCCTTGTCCATGGCCGCAACTATGCCGCCCGCCTCGGCCGCGGCCTCCAGCACGGCCTCGTCCGGGGGACCCGCCGCCTCCACCAACTCCATCCGGCGGGCGAACTCCAGGGCCACAGCCGCCTCCGGCAGCCTCCTGGACAGGGATTCCAGCTCCCTCAGGACGCAGGAGGGGACGACGAACTTCACCGCGCCGAGCTCGCGCTCCACTTCCTCCAACACCGCCCTTCCGCCCGGCTCGGCGAGCCGTATCAGGAAGCTGGTGTCCGCGACGACCACGCGGCCGCCCCAGGAGGAGCCGGCGCTCATCCCACTATCTTCCCGGAGCCGACCAGCCTCCACCTGTCCTCTATCCTCCGGCTTATCGCGACCCTGGCGTTGGGCGGCGGGCAGACTGGCCTCTTGAGGGAGAGGGCGGCGCGCGAACCCCTGACCTCCGTGACGACCCCCAACGTCACCATCGTGCCGACGTTGAGCCTGAGGAGCTCCCCCCTCTTGAGGGGCTCGACCCTCGTGGGGACGGCGGCGCCGACCACGCTCGGCAGGAGCTCGAACTCCATCTCTATTTTATCGACGACGTCCGGCAGCTCGCCCGGCGGCCCGACCAGGTTCCCGACCACCTGATCCCCCTTCGTGAAGAAGGGGTCCAGCTCGGTCCCTATCGCTATGAGGCCGCCCGGCTCCACGTAGTCCACCAGCCCCGCGCTAGTCCCCAGGCTGACAACCTTCGTGGTTATCGGGACGTACTTCTGCTTATCGGGGTCGAATATGCCGGGCCTCAGCTCGATCTCCTCCCCTACCCTCAGGACCCCCTGTATCAGCGTCCCGCCCAGGACGCCTCCCTTGAGATCCGCGAGCTCCGTCCCGGGCTTGTTTACGTCGAAGGAGCGCAGCACCTGCATCATGGGCGGCTTAGTCCTGTCCCTCTGGGGCGTCGGTATGTACTCCTCTATCGCCTGCACGAGCGCGTCTATGTTCAACCTCTTCTGGGCGGACGTAGGCACGACGGGCACCTCG
The DNA here is from genome assembly GCA_964343285.1 of uncultured Nitrososphaerales archaeon. Lineage (GTDB taxonomy): Archaea > Thermoproteota > Nitrososphaeria > Conexivisphaerales > Conexivisphaeraceae > Conexivisphaera. Next base: position 9,166 of record CAYFJD010000027.1, on the reverse strand, counting down.
TCCCCGTACCCATAGTCCCCGAGGAACTCCCTCAATTTGCGGTAGCTCGCCAGCGCGTCGTTCCAGCTCACCAGGTCCACCTTGTTGAGCGCGACGACCATGTGCCTGACCCCAACTATCTTCAGGGCCTGGAGGTGCTCCCTGGTCTGGGGCTGCGGTATCGGCTCGTTGGCGGCCACCACGAGTATCGCTCCGTCCATCGCGGACGCGCCGCTCAACATGTTCGCCATGAGGGACTCGTGGCCGGGACAGTCCACGAAGCTGACGACCCTCCTGAGCACGGGCTCGCCGCCGCAGCCGTCGCAGTCGCCATCCGTGTTGTACGCCGCCGGTGGGTCGCACCCCGTGCACCTGTAGATGGCGGCGTCCGCGTAGCCCACCTTTATGGTGATCCCCCTGCGCAGCTCCTCGCTGTGCGCGCTCGTCCACTTGCCCGTCAGCGCCTCCACGAGGGTCGTCTTTCCGTGATCCACGTGGCCCGCGGTGCCTATGTTGACCTCCGGCTGCTTCGGGATCCTCCTAGCGGACGACAAAAGTCAGCCGCCCCCGGTCTCGGCAGGGGTTGGGAGCTCGCCCTCCACCAACACCGCGTTCACTTGGTAGATGTCCGGGGTTATGGTGTCACCCCTCACCAGCTTCCTCCTCCTCTCGCCCTCCCTCCTCGGCCTGAAGCCGGGCGGGCCCGAGAGCAGGACGTACTTCTTGACGCCGCCGTGGACGTCCGGCCTCATGGGGGTGCCGGACCTGTCGCTTCCCCCGGTTATCCTGAACTTCCCCTTTATCCCTATGGCGGAGCCGTCGACGACGTCGCCTATCTTGAGGCCTAGGAGCACCGAGGACTGCGGATCCTTCAGGTCTAGCTTGACGGCCTTCCCGGTCCTCGGGTCCGACAGGACCAGCTGGAACTCCGGCATGCCGCCCCTCCAGCCGGGAAATTAATAAGCGTTGACCGCGCATCCTCGGTCAGCTAAGGCTATAGACATATTTTGTTGCGGGGCAAGATGCGGCGCCCCTTCCGACCCGCGCGGGGGCGCGAAGGCCCCCTCCGCCGCTTCTCGGCGCAGCCCCCCAGGGGCCCCGAGCCGCCCCTCGGGCGCCGAACGGAATCCCACTCCGGGGAACTCCCCCGCGAACCCTCGAACCAGGGGAGCATAGGGTCTCAACGCGATCGAGGCAGTGGGATGAGCCGCGGTAAGTTCCCTGGATGGTCCTATAGGATTGGAGCCTCCAGTCCTCACGAGCCATTTCACCGCGGCTATCCCCAGGAGAGATACCTCCTGAGTTGCGCGGTCGCCGGCAGGAGCGTGGAATGGGGCATTCGTTGCGGCGCGCTCAAATGGCGTAAAGCGGATTCCTGGACCTCTTTATCCTGATTATCTCCTCCAGGACCGCCAAGTCGGCCTCGGAGAGCGCCCTCCTGTACTTCTCCAGCAGGGTCTTCGCCTCCTCGGAGCTCGGGGACGTGTAGAGGACGTCCCCCTCCTTTATCTGCCTGCCGACGGTCGGCCCCCTGACGGATATCGCCACCTGGTCCCCGGCCCTGGCCTCGGGGATCGGGGATCCTGAGGACTGTATCTGGAGGACCTCCCCGACCTCGCGCCCCTCCTCGTCCATGAGCTGGACGTGGGACCTGAGCCTCCCGGCCAGCACCTCTATCCCGAAGATGGCCGGGTCGCTCCTCCTGAACACGTAGCCCGGGAGGATCCTCAGCTTGGCGGGCGGGGTCAGGCGCGAGAAGGCCTGCGCGGCCTCCGCCGCCTTCTCCTCCTCGACCCACCTCTGATACCCCTCGACGAGCGAGTATATCACCCTATCCAGTATTATCCTGACGCCCCTCGCGCTGGCCTCCTCTTGGGCCTCTGGGAGGGGCCTCACGTTGAACCCCAGCACGACCCCCAGGTACTTGTCCTTCTCCCTCACCACCGACGCCTCCACGACGTCCCTCCTGGTTATGGGGCCTATGTCGGCTATCCTGATGGGCACCCCGCGCCTCTCGAGCATGGAAATTATGGCCTCCAGGGAGCCCAGGGCGTCCGCCTTCACCACCACGCCGACCGCGTCGCTCTCCTTGAGCGCGGACCTCACCTCGGAGGACACAGCGTCCATCAGCTCCCGCTCCCTGCCCGGTACCAGGACGTATATCGGGGTCCCGGGGACCACGTCCTCCAGGCCGGGGGCCAGGACCTTCACGCCGGCGGCGGCGGATACGCCGTCGACCGGCGTGAACCTGTCGCGGGGATCCCTCATCTCGTCCAGCGGCTTCGGCATCAGGAGCCCCCTAACTCTAGTCACCTTGGCGCCCGACCTAGTGGCCACGACGACCTCGTCCCCGACCCTGAGCTCCCCATCTATCAGGATGACGTTGGCGGTGTGGCCCAGGCCGGGCTCCTCCCTGATCTCCATCACTATCCCCCTCCCGGGCCCCTCGGCCGTCTCGAGCCTCCTCCTCATGTACTGCTGCGTGAGCCCCACGAGGACGGCGAGGAGCTCGGGTATACCTTCCCCCGTCCTCGCGCTCACCGGGACTATCGCGACCTCCCTCGTGAAGTCCCTGACCCTGTAGAACGCCTCGCTCCTGAAGCCGACCTCCGAGAGCTGTCCAACCACGCGATATATGGCCTCGTCCAGCCTGTCCACCACTGCCTTGGGCTGGGATTTGAGGGAATCCAGGAAGGGCGCGCCGGGGCGGGGCACCCACCCAGCTATGAGGTCCACCTTGTTCAGCGCCACCAGGAACGGGACCTTCCTCGACCTCAATATCTCGAGGCTCTCGTAGCTCTGGGGCTCGAGGCCCTTCGTCGCATCGACGACCAATATCGCTATGTCCGCGGCCGATCCCCCCCTCATCCTGAGGTTGCTGAAGGCCTCGTGGCCAGGGGTGTCTATGAATAGGAGCCCGGGGACCGTGATCTCGAAGCGGAACTGCCTGAGGAGGGGGCCGCTGATCGCCCTCAGGGTCTCGGCCGGTATGAAGCTCGCCCCTATGTGCTGGGTTATGCCGCCGGCCTCCCTGGCCTGGACGGCCGTCCCCCTTATCTTATCCAGCAGGCTCGTCTTCCCCGCGTCCACGTGGCCGAGGACCACCACTATGGGCTGGCGGAGCCTCCTGGCCTGCATCGGACATCACGCGGACGTGGGCGTGGCGCCGCGCGCGCGTCTTAAGCTTTCCCCCGCTCCCTCGAGAGGAACCCGGGGAACAGGACCTCCACCTCCCTCTCGAAGCTCTCGGGGGAATCGGATGCGTGTATTACGTTGTCCGTCAGGCCGAGCCCCAGGTCCCCCCTTATCGTCCCGGGGGGCGCCTTCGAGGCGTCCGTCGGGCCTATCATGGCCCTCACCGCCTCCACGGCGTTCCTGCCCTCCAGGACCGCCGCGACGACGGGGCCGGAGGTTATGAAGGATATCAGGCCCTCGAAGAACTCCTTCCCCTTGTGCGGGCTGTAGAAGTCCTCCGCCTGCCCCCTCTGGAGCCTGAGGAGCCTCAGCTCGAGGATCCGGAAGCCCCTGCGCTCGAACCTCGACAGGATCTCGCCCACGAGCCCGCGGGAGACGGCGTCCGGCTTCAGCACTATCAGGGTGCGCTCGAGGTCCCCCTCAGCCAAGGGAACCACCCTTCTTGTGCTTGGTCGTCCACTTGAGCTTCCTCGGATCCCTGCGGAGCTCCATCATGTTCTTCCTGCACTTGCTGGAGCAGAACCAGAGCACGGAGCCGTTGTTCCTCACGTGCATCAGCCCGCGCCCGGGCGGGATGTCCCGCCCGCAGAACGCGCACTTGTGAACCTGGACGCTCAAGGCGATCACCTCACTTTATCTTCCTGGCCTCCCTCTCCGTCTCCCTCAGCATCAGGATATCCCCTATCCTGACCGGCCCCTTCACGTTCCTCGTCAATATCCTTCCCTTGTCGGGCCCCTCGAGGATCTTGACCCTGACCTGGGTCACCTCGCCCGCCACGCCGGTCCTCCCGACTATCTGGATGACCTCGGCGGGCGTCAGCTTCTCCTCGGGGGCCTTGCTCAGGGACCATCACCCCTCAGGAGACGATCTTCTTGAGGCCCTCGACTATCTGGTTCACCAGCTGCTCGGCCTCGCCGGGCTCCACTATGGCGACGCTCGCGGCCTGCACCTCCAGTCCGGCCGCCTTCCCGAGCTCCTCCTTGCTCGGGACGTAGAGGTAGGGTATCTTCCTCTCCTCGCAGAGGAGTGGTACGTGCGCGACTATCTCCGGCGGCTCCACGTCCTCCGCTATTATCACGAGCTTCGCCTGCCCGCGCTCTATGGCCTTCGTCACCTCGTTTGTCCCCCTACGCACCTTACCCGTCATCCTGGCCTGCTTGACGGCCTCCAGCGCCGCCTCCATCAACTCCTTGGGGGTGTCGAACCTCACGTAACTCGGCTTGCTCTTCGACGCGCTCATCGGCGCCGCCTCTTGGGCCCGGGCCTTCTTATATAGATATCGCATGCCGGGGCGGCGCGGGCCCTCAAGTCGACGTGTAGTAGTAGACGAGCTCGCCCCCCGACGAGGAGTCCAGCCTCGCGAAGAACCTCCTCTCGAACTGGACCACGGTGCCCGGCGGGTCGGAGGAGGCGGCGGACTCGACGAGCGCGGACCTCTCGCTCGCGTCGTCCATGATTATCCTCGCGCGGACGGAGTTGGGGGGATGGACCCAGTGCACGAAGGGGGCGCCCGCGGCCCTCGCCTCCTCGACGCCCCCGGGTTGTACCTCCGCCTCGAGGCGCCCTGGCGAGGGCGCCGCCGTCACCCTCACGTTCATCAGCCCCATGAGCCTGAGGGTGGAGCCGGGGGGGACGGCGTCGGACCTCTCTATGAGCAACGAGAGCGAGCCCCCCTCCGCCGCTATCGCGTAGCGCCTCCTCCCCATGGAGGGGTTCTGGGGGTGCCTCGGCAGGTCCACGCTCAGGACCCCGGAGACGCCGCGGACGACCAGCTCCACGGGCTCCAGCACGGCGAAGTACCTGGGGGCTATCGGGTCGACGAGCTTCCTGTTGACGGCCAAGAGGTTGCTCCAGCTTATGGTTGCGTCCGAGGGCTTCAGCCCCACCGAGTAGATGACCTCCCTGATGGCGCCGGGCAGCACGCCCCTCCTGCGCAGGGCCCTGAGGGTAGCGAGGCGCGGGTCGTCGTACCCCTTGTACCTGCCCTCCCTTATCCCGCGCTCTATCTCGCTCTTGCTGAGGACGCCGCCCTCGATCATCAGCCTCCCGTAGTGGACGGCCACCGGGTACTGCCAGCCGAAGTAGGAGTAGACGTACTTCTGCTTCTCCGCGTTCGTCGTGTGCTCCTGGCCCCTGAAGACGTGGGTTATCCCCATGACGTGGTCGTCGACGGCGGACGCCCAGTTGTAGAGCGGCCAGACCCTGTACTTGGAGCCGGTCACCGGGTGGGGGTTCCTGCTCGTGTCTATTATCCTGAACGCGGCCCAGTCCCTCACCGCGGGGTTGGGGTGGGACAGATCGGTCTTCACGCGGACGACCGCGCGCCCCTCCTCGTACTTCCCGCCCAGCATGTCCCTCCACCTCTCGAGGTGGACCTCGGGGGGCAGGTCCCTGTCCGGGCACGGCCTCGAGGCCCTCGCGCGCGCCTTGAACTCCTCGGGCGGGCAGGTGTCAACGTACGCGCCGCCCATCCCTATCAGCCTCTCCATGTGCTCGTAGTAGATCTCCATCCTCTCGCTCTGCCTGTACACCTCGTCGGGCTCGCACCCGAGCCACCTCAGGTCCTCGAGCACGGCGTCGTAGAGCTCCAACCTCGACCTCTTTATCCTCGGGTCCGTGTCGTCGAACCTGAGTATGAACTTCCCCCCGTACATGCGGGCGTAGTCGTGCGAGAGTATGGCGGCCCTCGCCGACCCCACGTGCAACACGCTGTCCGGGTTCGGCGCGAACCTGGTCACGACGGCGCCTTGCCTGGCCCCCGGGAGCGGGGGGAGGGACGGGGACTCCGGGCCGCGGGCGCGGCGCTCCTCCAGGAGCTCGGGGGCAATTGCGCCCAGCTCGCGCGCCTGATCCTCCGGCGACATCGACGACACCTCGGAGCAGATGCGCTGCACGAGCTCGCGCAGCTCCCTGGCGCGCGGGCGGAGATCGGGGCGCTCCGCGAGCACCTTCCCGAGGACGGCCCCTGGATCCGCCCTTCCCCCGTGCCTGTAGGCGTTGGCCAGGGCGTGCTTGCGGATCAGGGGCTCCACGTCCTCCCCGGACATGCCCATCCCTCAGTAGTTCCTGGAAACCACGAAGCGCGCGAACTCCTCCAGCAGGTCCCTTGGCTCCCCCTCGGGGAAGCGGCGGAGGTGCTCGAGCGACCTCGCCACGTAGGACTCGGCCAGCGCGCGGACCTCCTCCTCGAGGCCGGAGCGCCTCACGGCCTCCACGATCCTGGCTATCGACTCCTCGTCGGCGGACCCGCTGCCCCAGAGCCCCCTGAGCGCCTCGGACTCCTCCTTGGGCAGGCGCTCGAGCGCCATTATTATCGGCAGCGTCTTCTTCCCCTCCCTCACGTCGTTCCCGACGGGCTTCCCGGTCACCGCCGGATCGCCCACAAGCCCCAGTAGGTCGTCCACGAGCTGGAAGGCCACGCCGACGTTGTCGGCGAACCCCCTCGCGTCCTCCAGGTATTCGTAGCGCCGGGCGGCTATTACCCCCAGCTCCGCCGACGCCACGAATAGCGCGGACGTCTTGGCCCTGACCAGCTTGAAGTAATCGTCGACCGTGAAGGAGCTCGACTTCGAGAGCTGGTAGTCCAGGGTCTGCCCCTCGCAGAGGACGACCGTGGCCCTCGTGACCGACTCGACCGCCCTCCTGAACGCCTCGCCGTCCTTCCCAAGGGCGTTGGACTCCAGGAGCGCCATGTAGGACTTCGCGAACAGCGCGTCCCCCGCGAGTATAGCCATCGGCTCCCCGTATACCTTGTGGACGGTCGGCACGCCGCGCCTGAAGTCGTCCCTGTCCATTATGTCGTCGTGGACGAGGGTGAAGTTGTGTATCAGCTCGACGGCGGCCGCCGCCGGGATGACGTCGCGCTCGTCCCCGCCGAACATCCTGTAGAACTCCACGACGACGAAGGGGCGCAGCCTCTTCCCCCCTCCCTTTATCAGGTGATAGGCGGCCTCGTAGAGCAACCGGGGCTCGCCCCTGAGGAATCCATCTATGTAGGAGTTGACGCCCGCGGCGATCCTCTTCAGCTCGCCGCTCAGGTCCACCAACCTACACCACCCCCAGGGACCTGGCCCACTCCGCTAGCTCGCCCGTGAGCACGTACCTGGCGCGCCTGAGATCGCGGAGGTTCCTGGAACCGGTCAGGAACATCGCCAGCCTCAACTCGTCCGCCATCGACTTTATGAGTGATTTGAGCCCCTCGCGCCCCCCTCCCGCGAGGGCCCTGAGCGCGGGAAGCGCCAAGGCCGCGGCGTCGGCGCCTATCGCGATGGACTTGGCCACGTCTATCCCGCTCCTTATCCCGCCGGACGCGATCACCAGGCCGTCCGTGACCGACCTCACCTCCATTATGGAGGCGGCGGTCGGTATCCCCCAGTCCCGGAACGCCTCGCCCAGCCTGGCCTTCCCAACCTCCCCGTACCTGGAGGACCTTATCGACTCTATCCTGGCCCAGCTGGTGCCGCCCGCCCCGGCGACGTCGAACCCCTTGACCCCCACCGAGGCGAGCAGCGCCGCCACCTCCCTCGAGATCCCGGACCCGACCTCCTTCACTATCACGGGGACCCCGACCTTCTCCACGACCTCGGCTATGGCGCCGAGCACGCCGCGGTACTTCGGATCCCCCTCCGGTTGGACCGCCTCCTGCAGCGGGTTCAGGTGGATCGCGAGGGCGTCCGCCCTGACCATGTCGACGCACGCCCTGGCGCCGTCGACCCCGACCTTGGCCAGCTGCTGCGCCCCTATGTTCGCGTACACGAAGATGTCCGGGGCGACGTCCCTGACGACGCTGAACGTGGACCTCAGGCGTCCGTCCACCAGCGCCGCCCGCTGGCTCCCCACACCCATCCCTATCCCGAGCTCCGCCGCCACGGATGCTATGTCCTCGTTTATCTTGGCCCCCCTCTCGGTGCCGCCGGTCATGCTGTCTATGAGTATCGGCATGGACAGCCTCTTGCCGAACACCTCGAGCGAGGTGTCCACGTCGTCCAGGTCCATTTCCGGGAGAGCCCTGTGGACCAGGTGGACGTGCTCCAGCCAGGTTGTGGCGGCCTCCGCCTCCACGTCCTCGGAGATCGCTATGTCGAGGTGCTCGTCCTTCCTCTTCACTATTTCTGACATCGACGACCCCTCACTAAGGTTCCCCTTGGCCTACCGCCCCCGGTAGCTTTTAAGATATCCGGAGGGGAGCGGCCGGACACGAGGTAGACGTCTATCCCCAGCTCGGCGATGGAGGCCGCGAAGCGCAGCTTGGCCGATATGCCGCCGGTGGCGTCGGCCCCCCCGAGGCGGTCCGCGAGCTCCCTGGCCGCCTCGGGCTCCAGCTCGGGGATTACGCTCGAGGCATCGCCCACATCCTTCAACACCCCCGGCACGTCCATCAGGAAGACCACGCGCTCCGGCCTGAGGCGCTCCGCCAGCCTCAGGCATATCTCGTCCCCGCCCACCACGCGGAAGCCGCCTTGGGTCAGGCCAACGTCGCCGTGGGTGACTGGCGTGGCCCCCAGATCCAGAAGACGGCGCACGAGGGACGCCGCCTCGTCCCAGAACTCGGGCGAGTCCGGCACGCTGGAGTGGAAGAGGAAGGGGCGCATGCCAGCGGAGACCAACTCCCTCATGAACAGGAGCGAGAGCTCGTGCATGGCGAGCCTCGTCGCGGCCGCGGCCTCCGCGTCGCGCGACGCGGACATCGAGCTCAACCCCGTGGACAGGGCCACCGGATGGCCGAACGAGCCCCCGCCGTGCACCAGGACCATGTTCCTGGCGGAGGACAGGGCGCGGGCGACCGTCGCCATCGCCTCCAGGTCGGCCGACATAGGCTCCGACTTCCTGGTTATGAGGGAGCCGCCCACCTTCACTATCAGCTCGGCGTCCAGACCTCGACACCCCCCGTGGGGTAGCGAACGCGCATGATTATTGGCGCCGAACAGCGCAACCCGCCCCTCGGGGTCCCGAGCCCCACCGCGCACCCGCCGCCGGCCGCCCCCGTCAACT
>CAYFJD010000026.1:0-10491 GCA_964343285.1 uncultured Nitrososphaerales archaeon | reverse complement strand
GCTGACGTCGTCCAAGGCGAGGGCGCCGCATCGGCCGGGCGCGGCTCCTTAGAATCCCCTATCCGCGCGACGCCCGGGCCGCGGGCATAAAGTATATCTCCGAGCGGCCGAATACACCCCACTTCGGATGGTTGCGCCCGTGGAGGATCTCAACAGGGCTAGGCAGTCGCTCATAGAGGAGCTCCAGGCCATGATGTGGTACGACCAGCGGATCGAGGAGACCGAGGACGAGGAGCTGAGGAGGATCCTCGCCCACAACAGGGACGACGAGAAGGAGCACGCGTCGTTGATACTGGAGTGGATAAGGAGACACGATGAGGCGATGGACGAGGAGCTGCGCGAGAAGCTCTTCTCCACGAAAAGGCTCTCCGAGATGGGGGACTGAGCTTACAGGATTCGGTGGACGCGGGAGGATCCGCGTGGGGTCGTTTCCGTACCCGTTCAGGAGGGGGCAGCGCGAGGCGTACGAGGAGCTGAGGAGGGCAGTGGAGCGCGGGGGCATCGTGTGCTTCCAGGCCCCCACGGGCTTCGGCAAGACGCCGTTGGTCCTGGCGGCGCTCCTGGACGCCGGCCACAGGGTCCTCTGGTCCGTGCGCACGGGGACGGAGATGGACAGGCCCGTGGAGGAGCTCAGGAACTTCCGCCGCGGGGGTACGCCGTACAGGGGCGTGTCCTTCCGGGGCAAGAGGGATATGTGCCTGCTGGCCAGGGAGAAATTGGGGACGGATCTGGACTACGAGGACGTCGCGTACTTCTGCAGGAAGGCCAAGGAGCGGTGCCCCTACTACGCCGGCCTGAAACGCCCGGTGGGCGTCCCACAGAGGCCGGTGCTCTACTCCGAGGTTCTGGAGCTGGGGATGAAGGAGGGCATCTGCCCCTACTACTACCAGAGGAAGATCCTTCCGTACATGGACGTGGTTTCGGTCAGCTACAACTACGTGCTGGACGAGCGCGTCTCGTGGACCCTGAGGGGCGTCGTGGACTTCGAGGACATGTACCTCGTGGTGGACGAGGCGCACAACCTCCAGTTCGCCGCCATGAACCTCAACAGCGACTCCATAACGAGCGGGACCCTGGAGAGGGCCAGGGAGGAGCTGCGCGAGCTCGGCGGGCGCCCCGAGGTCTCCGAGGCGCTGGACAGGTTGGACGCGGCCCTCCGCTCCGCCCTGGGGTCCAGGAAGGAGGTCCGCGTGCGCGTGGACGAGGTGGTCGAGGCCGCCGGGATCGGGGAGGACCTCCTGGAGGAGCTCGGGCGCCTGGGCGAAAGGGTCAGGGCGATGAAGCTGGGGAGGGGGGAGAGGCCCCGCTCCAGCCTCTGGCACCTCCACAGGTTCCTGGCGGAGTCCCTGGAGGTGGCCCGGGAGGAGGGCGTGGCCTTCTTCCTGAGCAGGCGCAAGGAGGGATACGAGCTGGAGAGGTGGGACATGAGGGCCGCCGAGATCCTCTCGGACGTGTGGAAGAGGTTCAAGGGGGTCATATTCATGTCCGGGACCCTCGAGCCCCTGGACGCGTTCGCGGACGTGGCCGGGGTGCGCGGCTGCGAGGAGGTGAGGGCGGACTTCGAGGTCGACCCGGGGAACGTGCGCACCTACCTCGTCAGGGGCGTGTCGACGAGGGGCGAGAGGCTGGGGGAGGAGATGCTCCGCCGCTACCGCGAGCTCCTGACCAAGTTCCTCTCCGAGCTCTCGGACAGGAACGTGGCCGTCTTCTTCTCAAGCTACAGGGTGCTGGAGGAGGTGGCGAGGGTCCTCCCCGAGGAACTGATGGAGAGGGCGTACGTGGAGAGGGAGGGGATGAGCGGCGACGAGTCCAGGAGGATGCTGGAGGGGTTCAAGGCGGCGGCGAGGTCGGAGAGGAAGGGGATATTGCTCGCGAGCGCCTCCGGAAGGTTCGCCGAGGGGGCGGACTTCCCGGGCGAGGAGCTGGAGGCGGCGGCCATCGTGGGGATACCGTTCGAGCGCCCGACCCTGAAGATGAGGACCTACGTAGCGTACTACCAGAAGGTCTACGGGAGGGAGAGGGGCAGGAAGCTCGCCTACGTCGTGCCGGCCCTGAGGAAGGCGGCTCAGGCGCTGGGCAGGGTCATAAGGTCCGAGAGCGACAGGGGGATCTTCCTCCTGGCCGACGGCAGGTACGCCCGCAAGGAGTACCTGTCGCTCCTCCCGAGCTTCGTGCGCGCCAACCTGGTGAAGGTCCAATTCGAGGAGTTCCTCTCCATGAGGATAGGGGACCGAGGATCACCCGAGGAGCGCCCTAGCGACCTTGAGCGCCAGCCTCGGGTGTGAGAGCAGCTTGAGGGCCACGGACCTCACGTTCAGGCCGTTGGCCAGGTCTACGACGTCCTGGGGGCTGAGGACGTCGGCCAGCTCGTCCAGGTCCTGGTCGCCCAGGCGCTCGAAGACCCTCATCGCCCTCAGGCTGTCCCTTATGCGCCTGCCCCACGGCTCCTCGTACAGCGCGTCGAACTCCCTGAGCCTGCGCTCGCTGTTGTCCCCGTCCCTGACCGCGCCGGCCGCGACCCTCCCGGCCACCAGCCCAGCCGCTATCGACGAGTGTATGCCGGCCCCGGTGAACGGTATGACCGTGCCGGCCGCGTCGCCGACGAGTATGGCCCCGTCCACGACGTTCCTGGATATTATCCCCCCGATGGGCACCGGGGCCCCGCGGTAGTCTATCACCTGCGCGCCGCGGATCTCCCCGGATATCCTGGAGAGGAACCTGTCCAGGTACTCCTTCGCGGGCACCCCCCTCGTGCCTATCCCGACCTCGGCTATCCTGCCGGCCTTGGGAAAGACCCACGCGTAACCCTTCGGCGCCACGGAGTTGCCCAGGTAGAACCTCACGACGTCCCACTCCGCCAGCTTGGCGTTCGCCATGACGTATTGAACGGTGGGGATCGGCTCGGACCTCTCCCTGATCCCGAGGGACCTCGCGACCGTGGAGTTGTACCCGTCCGCGCCGATCACCACGAACGCGGTGTAGAGGTTGTTCCTCGTCTTGACCTCCATCGTCCCGTCGGGCCTCCTCGCGACCGCCTCCACCTCCTCGCGCACCCTGATGTGGGCGCCCGCCTCAGCCGCGCGCTCGGCCATCGCCTGAAGGAACGCGGACTTGTTTATGCTGTAGCCGAGCTCCCTTATCTCCACGTACTTGCCGCCGGGGGCGTAGACCCTCGCGTACGCCTCCTTTAGGACTATGTAGGGCTTGGGCTCGACCCCCGCCGTCTCGAACGTGCCCTTGCTAGTGGCCTCCCCGCACGGCTTCCAGGCCATTATGGCCGGCTGCTTCTCCAGCAACACCGTCTTGGCGCCCGCCTCCGCCGCGGCCCTGGCCGCCGCGAGCCCCGCGGGGCCCCCGCCCACGACGACCACGTCGTATCTATGCTCCATGGGCGCACCACGCCCGCCGGAATTTTATATCCATTGTCCGCTGAAGCGCGCTGATGTTCAGCAACGCTTATCAAAGCGCGCGCCTCAGTTGACCCGATTACCATGTCCGACAGGTACGATAGGAGGAGGGACTGGTTCAGGAGGATGTTCGATGAGATAGAGCGTGACTTCGAGATGTTCGATGAGATCTTCGATAACATGCTGAGGGACCTCGAGAGGGGCATCTCGACCACTAAGCCGGTCTTTTACGGGTTTTCTATAACGGTCGGCCCCGACGGCAGGCCCGTGATCAGGGAGTTCGGAAACGTGAGGCACGCGGGCGAGCGGAAGGTCGTGGCGAGCGACGTCCGCGAGCCCCTAGTGGACGTCATCTACGACGAGAAGAACAACGAGGTGAAGATAATCGCCGAGATGCCGGGCGTCGATAAGGACAAGATAAACGTGGAGGCCTCCGACGACAGCGTCTATATAAAGGCGGAGGGCGCCGACCGCAAGTACGAGACGACGGTGCCCCTCGACGTGAGGGTCGACCCCAGCTCTGCCAAGGCCAGCTACAAGAACGGGGTCCTCGAGATAAAGCTGAAGCCAAAGGAGAGCGTGAAGAAGGGCGGGGTTAAAATACAGGTGGAGTGATGCGGCCGGGCCTCGTCCGGCCGATAGCTAGGAAATCCTTTTATTTCGTTGCGGAGGAAGCCATGACACCCCGCGGTAGCTCAGCCTGGTAGAGCGTCCGGCTGTAGTCCTCGGCCGGGGCCGAGGCGCCCCAGCCTACCAGGCGGACAGACACCGGAGGGCCGCAGGTTCAAATCCTGCCCGCGGGACCAACGCGCTCGCGGCAGGCGCGGATCGCGTTCATGAAACGAGGGCGACCCCCGGCGAAGGTTCAGGGCAGCGGGACGGCCTCCGGCACGAGTTCCTCCATGGAGGCCTCCTCGAGCGTCCTCCTCGCCGGCTCCCTGAGCATGAGGGTGACCGCGGCGCCCAAGGCGCTGACCAGCGCCAGTACGTACAGCGTGGCCGGTAGACCGTACGTCGACTTGAGGTATGGTATCAGGAGCAGCGTACTTATGCCCGCCCCTAGCTTGCCCATGGCGGCCGATATCCCGTGCCCCGTCGTCCTGTACCTCACGGGGAACACCTCCGACGGTATGACGAACGTCGTCGTGTTGGGGCCCGCGTCTATGGCGAAGAACGAGAGCGAGTATATCCCGAGGGCCATGGAGGCCGGAATCGCGCGCGCGATATCGCCGCCGGTCACGGCCAAGAGGTAGCCCATGTAGGTGTAGATCGCGGCCATCCCCAGGAATCCGGCCATCTGGAGCGATTTCCTGCCCACCCTGTCTATGAGGGCCACCGCCGTGAAGTAACCTGGGACGCCGACCAGGAACGGTATCCCCGCCTCGAGGATCGTCGTGGCGATCGAGCCGGACGATCCGATGATACCGCTCACTATGCTGGATGAGTAGATCCCGGTGCCGTAGAACGCTATGTCCATGAGGAACCAGGGGACGGCCGCGGCGATCAGCGTGATCCAATACCTCCTTATGAAGGCGCCCAGGCCGATCCTCTTGGCCACGACCGCCTCGCCCTCCAGGTCCGCGCCGAGGACCGCAGCCGCCCTGCGCGCGGCCTCGTAGTCGCCCTTCACGAGCGCGGAGTAGCGGGGCGTCTCCGGGAGCTTCCTCCTCAGGTATATCACCAGGAGCGCCGGTATCGCGCCGACGCCGGCCGCGACCCTCCAGGCTATATCCGGCGGGAATAAAGTCACCGCGGCTATCGCCACGGCCACCGCGGCTATCGTGCCGAATCCCTGGTTGGCGAAGACGAGCGCCACGAGCTTGCCCCTGTTCTTGCGGCCCGAGTATTCGCTGGCTATGGTGGCCGAAAGCGGGTAGTCGCCGCCGATGCCCAGCCCGAGGATCGACCGGAAAACCAGGAGCCAGAATATGTTTGGGGAGAACGCGCTCAGCAGTGCGCCCGCAGAAAGTATGGCCGCCTCTATTCCATAGATGAACTTCCTGCCCATTATATCTGCGATCCTGCCGAACAGCAGCTGGCCGATAATCGCGGCGAAGATGGCGGACGACGCCAGGACCGCCTCCAGGCTGGGATCGTAGAACCCCGGCAGCCTGTAGATATCGAATATCGCCATTATCACGCCTATGACGAAGAGATCGTACGCGTCGGTGAAGAACCCCATGCCGGCGGTGAACCAAACCTTCAGATGCGAGCGCGTGAAGGACAGCTCCTCTATCTGCCCGAACGCGCCGCCAGCCTTCACGTCCATCTGGACGTCATCTAAAGGGGGCTTTATAATTTGACGCCATAATATATTGTGGACTACGTCAATATATATAGCTAACTATAGATCTTCGCGCTCCCCGAGCCGAGAGGCCCGGACCCGCGACCCCAGGCAGCGCCTCCCGAGTCGGGGCGCGCCCGCCCTGGGACCCCGCGGCGGGGACCCGGGCGCGAAAACCTAAAATGCCATAGGGCGGGGGTTGGAAGAGGGCCGGTCGTCTAGTCTGGTTAGGACGCCGCCCTCACACGGCGGAGGTCCCAGGTTCGAATCCTGGCCGGCCCAGGTCCTTCGGGGCCTGCGGTTCGCTCGTTAAGTTAATAATTTAGCCATTTAGCCGAATCGGGGTTGAGCCCCCGCGCCAGGGACGCGACCGAATACGCCAGGATATTGGCCGTCATAACTACGCTGACGTTCGCGTTCAGGGCCACCAACAGCGTAATACCGCCCACCATGTCGCTGATAGCGAAGGGGCTCGGGTTCAGCGAGTCGGAGATAGGGGCCCTGGCCCTCGCGTTCATGGGGTGCACCTTCATCTCCAGCGCGTTCATAAACGCGAGGCTCAGCTCGGGGAGGCGCAGGATCGCCTTCATATCGGCCTCCTGGGCCTACTCCTTGACGTTCCCGCTGTTCTACTTCTCAGGGCCGATCACGCTATGGGCGCTCGCGTCGCTGGCGGGCTTCTCCTTGGGTTTCGTGACGCCGAACTTGATGACCGCGGCGGGGACCGTGGGCCACGACAGGAGGTCGGTGGAGAGGGCGCTCGCCCTCTACACGCTGGCGCTCAGCACGTCCCTCATGGTCAGCCCGGTGCTGGAGGGGTTCGTCCTGAGATACGTAACCCTGAGGGAGGCGTTCCTCGCGTTCGCGCCGATAGCGATCCTCGTGGGAGCGCTCTCGCACGCGCTGCCGTTCCCGAGCGAGGAGGCCAAGCGCGCCCCCGCCCCCCGCGAGGTGATAAGGAGCAGGGGGTTCGCGGTCTCCCTCCTGAACCAGTTCGCCTACCAGATACCCTTCGCGTTCGTGGTCACCTTCTCGAGCATCTACGCCGTGGAGCGCTTCTCCGCCACGAGCTCCACCGCGATATTCCTGTACGTGGCCTTCTACACGACGTCGTTCGTCGCCAGGCTGATCCTCACCGTGCGCCCCGTCGAGGACCTGACCATCCCCATGGTGCTTTCCGCGGCGCTGACGCTCCTGGGGCTGATCGCCGCCTGGGCCGCCCCCTCCCTGGCGGTGTACGCCGCTGCGCTGGCGCTCCTCGGGATACCCCATGGCCTGACCTACACCATAAGCGTCATATCGCTCTCGAGGGTGTTCGACGTTAAGACCAGGAACGCCGCGAACAGCTACTTCTCGTCCACCATGATGATGATAGGGGCCTTCCTGCCGGCGCTGGTGGGCCTTTCGGCGGACCTCATCGGCCTCAGGGCCACGATTCTGGCGCTTACCATGCCGGTTGCGATCCTCTTCGCGCTGACGCTGGCGCTCGCGAGGAGCCTCAACGCGCTCATGGGGGTCCGGCGCTAACGGAATTCTGCCCGAGGCCGCGCGCCACGGCGCCAACCGATTAAATAGGGCGGGATCCCGCGGAGGAGGCGGTGGAGGAGGGGCCGGACTTCCTGGTTCTCAAGGACGGGGGGAAGCTCCCGCCCTCTTATTCGAATCCGTCCGACATAAGGAACTATATTGCGAAGAGGCTCAGCGCCGTGCGCGCGGCGGCGCGGAGGCGGATGGACGAGCTCAGCAGCGTCCCCGAGGTCAAGGAGTCCATCGAGGAGAGGAGGGGGGGAACCTGGGTGGTGCCGGCGGTGCTCCTGGGGAGGCGCGCCTCGGGGTCGGGGCGCCTGGAGGCCCTGATAGAGGATGAAAGGGGGGCGCTGAGGGTGGCGGTAGATAAGGAGGCGATGGGGGACCTCTCGTCCCTGCTCCCCGACGAGCCCGCGCTCTTCCACCTGGAGAGGCGGGGCGGGAGGCTCGTGCTGAAGCGCGTGGAGAGGATCGGCGCCGCCTTCCAGACCAGCCCCCTGAGATCCAGCAGGAGGATCTACGCCGCCTTCCTCTCGGACCTGCACTGCGGGGACGACTCTTGCGGGGGGTTGGAGAGGTTCGTGCGCCAGGTGGAGGAGGGGGAGCTGGAGAGGGACGTCTCGAGGAACCTCTCGTACGTCGTGATCGGCGGGGATCTGGTGGACTGCGGGCGGGGCGAGCCGCGCAACGTGTACAACGAGGTGGGCCGCATATTGAGGAAGCTGCCGGAGGAGGTGGTCAAGGTGGTACTCCCCGGGGAATGCGACCCCTCGCCGAACGTGCTGCCGCAGCCGCCGATCGAGAAGAGGTTCAGGGGGATCCTGGAGGAGGTCCCGAACGTGTACTTCGTTGGAAACCCCTCGTTGGTTAGCATGTCGGGGGTACGGGCCCTGCTCTACCACGGACAGACGCTGCCGAAGGTAATGGAGTACCTGGGCGTCGAGAGGCCGACGCTGGCTATGAGGAGGCTGCTCTCCATGCGCACGCTCGTGCCGGTGATCGGGACGCGCGACCACGCGACCTTCCCCCAGGGCGTGGAGGAGCTCGACATCCCCACGATACCGGACATATTCTTCGCGGGCCACACGCACATGGCGGATGCGCTGAGGTCCGAGAACGTCCTCTTCTTGTCCACGCCCTCATGGAGGCACGAAAGGGGTCCAAGGGTGCCCAGCGTCGCCGTGATCAACCTATCGTCGATGGACGTCCTCTGGAGGGGCCCCCTCCCATCTGAGGATCGAGGAAACCAGCTCGTCCTCCTGTAGCGCCCTCACGACCACGTCCCTCGGCACCGCCAGCTTGACCCTCTTGGACCTCCCGAATCTGCCGTTGCTCACGACGGGCGCGTTCAAAACGCCGAGGACGTCCAGCTCGCTCAATATGCCGCTCACCCTCCTCTGCGTCAGGGGCTCCACGCCCAACTTCTTGGCGATCGCCGTATAACTGGAGTATAGTTTACCGGTGTTCACGTCCTCCGGCGCCGCCAACACGGCCGCGAGCACGAGTTTTCCGTGGAGCGGGAGGCTCCTTATGACCTCGTACACGCGGTCGCGCTCGATGCTCCTCGACGCCCTGATTATGTGATCCGTATCCACGACCTCGCTCCCCTCCCTCTCCGCGAGCTCCCCCGCCACCCTCAGGAGGTCCACCGCGCGCCTGGCATCCCCGTGCTCCGAGGCCGCGAGCGACGCGCATAACTTGACGGCGGCCTCGGAGACCGCGCCGGGCCGGAAGGCGACCTTTATCCTATCGTTCAGGATCGCCTCGAGCTCCTCGACCGTATATGGGGGGAAGACGATCTCCTCCTCCGATAGGCTGCTGAGCACGCGCGGATCGAGGTATTCCTTGAACTTCAGATCGTTAGAAATTCCAACTATCGTTATGAAGTTGCCGTTGGGGAATTCGTTGTTCACCCTGGTGAACTCATATAATATGTTATCATCATAATTTTTAACTATATAATCAATTTCGTCAAGTATTACCACGCTGTTCGCGCCATCCCTCCTCATCTTCTCGAAGATCCTCGACATGGCCTCGCTGAGGGAAAGCCCGGTGAACGGGAGGGAGATCCCCAGTTGGGCGCCCAGCTCGACCAACATTTTGTACTGGGTGAGCGCCAACCTCGCGTTAACATATAAAAATTTTATATTTAAATTAAATTTTGTAATTTTTTCATTTAATTTTTTGGCAACATATCTAGCTACAACGGTTTTTCCGGTGCCGGTCTTCCCATAGAGGAACGCGTTCGAGGGTTTGCCGCCCCTTAATATCGGCGCCAGTATACTTCCCAACTGCGATATCTGCTCGTCCCTGAAGAGCAGGTGATCTGGTATGTAATCATTACGCAATACATCTCTATTAATAAATATTGATTTTGATTTTATAACTCTTTCAAATATTTCATCTAAAATGTCAGTAGAACCCCCCGCCCCCACACCTTCCACTGGAGGAGGATCAAGCGCCATTATTTCACCGGGATTTCCTCTGTAAAGCTTTTAAATCATCAAATGAAGATTGATCAACTAACTCTACAAAGATATTTGATAAAGGCGTCCCACAACGCCTGGGAACGTATAACCACTTGGTCCCTTCCAATGGAAATGGAGGGGCGGCGCCCTAACCTTCGAGCTCCTCGGCGACCTCCTTCAACTCGTAGATCCACTTCTTACCATGCCTGATCCTGTCCAGGACGCCCTCTGATACCATACGTCCTAAATATGTTGATATAGTTGTTAATTTTATATCATCCCCGAACATCTCTTTATAGAGCTCGCGTACCTGCAGCGAAGTGAAGTAGCCATTTTTGAAGTATGACGTCACGAGGCCCTTTATCCTGGAATAATAGGTGTCCTTCTCCTC
Source organism: uncultured Nitrososphaerales archaeon (assembly GCA_964343285.1). Taxonomy (GTDB): domain Archaea; phylum Thermoproteota; class Nitrososphaeria; order Conexivisphaerales; family Conexivisphaeraceae; genus Conexivisphaera. The sequence goes on along the minus strand of CAYFJD010000026.1, from coordinate 414 downwards.
CATCTTCCCCTTATCATCTACGGTGTTGGAGCCTATTAGCGCCCTTAAATTCTCGATCAAATATTCAAGGCTATGTTCATCTACTTTACCCTTCACCTCCAGGACGGTCTCCCTATCATAGATATCCCTAACCACTATCCTCACCAACTTGACCCTGGCGCGCTCGCCGCCGGGCAAACACGTTATCTGGGCCACGCCCACATTATTATTCGTTCACATGTGAACGAGTGAACAAATGAATACACGGCGATTTGACGTGGGACGGCCCGCGCGAGCAATCATCCCTTCATATGGGTTCCACGTGCTCCAGTGGAAATGAAGGGGTTACCTCAGGAAGGATGGATCTTCACACTGTGAAGCGCCCAATTCCAGGCGTTTCAGTGGAAATCAAGGGGTTTTGGCGCCTTTCTCCCC
>CAYFJD010000025.1:0-10809 GCA_964343285.1 uncultured Nitrososphaerales archaeon | reverse complement strand
AGAGCGCCGCCTCCCAGAGCGACGACGCCAGCCCCATCGCGCCCGTCCCGATCGCGAAGAGCGGCAGGAAGTAGAGCATCACGCGCCTCAGGTCTTTGATGTCCGTCAGGAACCCCACGAGGAGCGACGACGCCACGTAGGCGCCGAAGAAGCTCGAGTAGATGAGCCCGGCCTGGGCCTCGTTGATCCCCAGCGACGACGTGATATCCGGCATTAATATCCCGTAGGAGTACCTGACGCCGTACGCCATGAAAGCCACCGACATGGCGGCCGCGAGGACGCCGAGCCTCCTCACGCGCGCCAAAGCTCCGGGGGGCAGAAAAACGTGATGGGCGGTAAGGTTAAAGGCCCAGCCGCGGCGCCGAGCACGCCGTGCCGAACGGTCCCGGGCGCGCGTGCGCGGCTCTCAGCTACGCGACCTACGCGGCGCTGGCCTTGGCCGCGGCCTCGGCGGCGCTGCTCGCGCTAAACAGGTTGGGGCTGGCCTTCCCGGTCGAGGGGGTAAGCATGCTCCCGGTCCTCCACATGGGCGACCTGGTCCTGGTAGCGCCCGCGAACGTCAGCTCGGTGCCGCTGGGGGACATCGTCGTCTACAGGTCGCCCATCGGGATCTTCGTGGTGCACAGGGTGGTGGAAATCGGGAACGGATACCTGGTGGTTAAGGGCGACAACAACCTATTTCCTGATCCGTGGAAGGTCACAAACTCCATGTTGGCGGGGAGGGTATTCCTGGTGATCGATTATCTGGGGTACCTCGCGCTTCCGCCCTACACGTACATCATAGCGCTGGCCCTGCTCTCCCTTTATCTCCTACACCTCCTGTGCAGGAAGGCCAAGGATATTAATAGGGTTTAAATACCCACCGCTACTTTAATCGTGTAGATGGACGTTAAAAAAAGGGGCGAAGTCGAGCCGATGATCTCGATAGAGAACGTCGTGGCGTCGGCCAGCGTCGACCAACCCATAGACCTGAGCCAGGTCACTAGGCTCTTCCCGGGCGTGGAGTACCACCCGGAGCAGTTCCCGGGGCTGGTCTTTCGCCTCAAGAACCCGAAGACCGCCACCCTGATCTTCAGCTCCGGCAAGATGGTGTGCACGGGCGCCAAGAGCGAGGGCAGCGCGATAAAGGCCGTCAAGACAGTCGTGGAGAAGCTGAGGGCGGCCGGAATCGACATAAGGAACGAGCCGCGCATAGAGATCCAGAACATAGTGGCCTCCGCGAGCCTGGGGGGCAGGGTCAAGCTGGAGGAGGCGGCGATGGTCCTCCCCCGCAGCATGTACGAGCCGGAGCAGTTCCCGGGGCTCATCTTCAGGATGGACGAGCCCAAGACGGTCATCTTGCTGTTCGCCAGCGGCAAGCTTGTGTGCACGGGCGCCAAGAAGGAGGAGGAGGTGTACAGGGCGGTCAAGAAGCTCCACGCGATACTTGAGGAGAACGGCCTTATGTCCTACGAGTGAGGGCGCCTCCTAAGTTTTTAAGAGCGGGGATTTCGGGCAGGACGTGCGCAGGGCGGTGCTCCTTAAGGGGGACGGCATAGGACCAGAGATAAGCTCGGCCGCGCTCTACGTCCTCCGCGAGCTGGGCGTGACGGACCGCGTCGAGATAATCGAGGCGGAGGCGGGCAGCGAGTGGTGGAGGTCGCACGGGGGGAATAGTTACATCCCCGAGGACACCTGGAGGCTGCTCGAGGAGTCGGACGCGTGCATAAAGGCCCCCTTCGCGACGCTCTACGCGCCCGGGGCCCCGAGGAGCGCGGTCGTGGCCATACGCCAGAGGTTCGACCTATACGCCAACGTGAGGCCGATAAAGGCCTTCAGGGGCCTGAGGGGCGCGGCGGGACCAATACGCCACATATTCGTGCGCGAGAACACCGAGGACCTCTACGCCGGCATAGAGTACGCAATATCCCCGGAGGCGTCGATATCGATAAGGAGGACTACCTACGGCGCCTCGGCGCGGCTCATGCGCCGCGCGCTCGAGATCGCGGCCGGGCTCTCCTGGGGCCGCGTCTTCGTCGTCCACAAGGCCACGGTCATAAGGGAGACCGACGGCATGTTCCTCAGGGCCGCGCGCGACGCGGCGGCGGAGTACCCGGGGATCGAGCTGCGGGAGATCCTCGTGGACAACATGGCGCAGCAGCTGGTGCTGAACCCGAGGCAGTTCGACGACTCCGTGATAGCGGGGCCCAACCTCTACCTGGATATACTATCCGAGGAGGCGGCTGCGCTGGTCGGCGGCATAAGCGTCGTCTACTCAGCCAACATGGGCGATTCGTACGCGATGTTCGAGCCGGCGCACGGGAGCGCGTCGGAGCTCAAGGGAAAGGGGATCGCCAACCCGATGGCCATGATATTGGCGGCGGCCGCGGCCGCCAACTACCTGGGGGAGCGCGAGGCCGCGCTGGCCATCGTGGAGGGCGTGGAGAGGACGGTGGAGGAGGGCAGGGCGCTGACCCCGGACATGGGGGGGTCTTCGTCAACGATGGAGGTGGCGCGCGCCGTGGCCCGCCACGCCGCTGCCGCCCTCTCCTCAAGGGATCTGCCGCCTAACCCCCTCATATTCCCGTGGCCGGCGCGCCGCCGAGCCGGCTAATCCTGGGGCGTGCTGGCCCCGATCCTCCTAGCGAGCCTGAGCACGCGCCTCTCCCTGTCCAGGACCTCCTCCACCCTGTAGTTCTCGGATAGCCCCGCGATCACCCTCACCTTCCAGCCCTCGTCCGAGCCCTCCGGGCTAAGGAGGAGCCTATCCCATATCAGCCCGAGGCCCTTGAGCTCCTCCTCGGTGGCCTTCCTGAGGCCCTCGGGCCTCCTCGAAACTATTATGAGGCGAGTGCCCGCGGCCCGGCGCCTCCAAACGTAGTCGGCGAACGGGCCGCGCGCATCGAGCGCGAGGCTGGCCGGGTCGTAGTAGAGCCCGAGGAACTTCTCGCGCGTTTCGCCCTTCAACCTCCAGGGCGACGAGTCCGGGGGGAGCCCGAGCCTCGCGAGCGCCTCCCTCACGCGGCGGGAGTCGTCGACCAGCACCCCGTCCACCTCCGAGATGATCACGCGCTCGCCCTCCTCCATCCCCTCCAGGAGGAATGGCCTGCAGATCCTCCTGTACTCGCACACGTCGCACTCCCAGAGGCGCCCCTCGATCAGGGCCTCGCGCGGCGGCGGGGATCCCCTGCTCAGGTACTCGTTCAACAGGAGCGCCCTCTCCGCGGCCCTCCCCACGTACTTCGGGTCGCGGCGGACATCGAAGGCGGCGAGCCGGCCCCTCCTCTTATCCCAGTAGAGGAGCACGCCGTCGTCCAGGCCGAGCGCGTTCAGGTATATCTGCAGCTGCAGGACGTGGTGCTCCTGCGGGGAGCTGGGAAGGCGGGAGGTCGACTTGACCTCGACGACCACCCTCCTTCCTCCCACCTCCGCCACTATTATGTCGACCCTACCGGACAGCGATATGCCGTTCCCGAGGTCCAGCGAGATCTCCCTCTCGACCCCCTCCACCTGGATGCCCCCGGCGGCCCTCAGCGCCTCGGCGACCGCCTCGTGCACGCCCTTCCCCGTTGCGAAGACCATGAGCTTCTCGCTGGTCGGCTCCTCCCCCAACGTATAGATGTAATATTGCTTGCGCAGGCAGTAGCCCAGGTAGCTGGGGTAGTAGACGCCCGGCCGCCGCTCGTGGGCGGCACTCTCCTCCCTCCAGAGCTCCTTCAGACCCCTCCTGACAGCCTCCCCCACGAGGGCCGCCGGCGAGCCGGCCTCCCCCGAGCCCTGAGCCCCTTCGTGCATGTCGACCGTAGACCGGCAGGTCCAAGGGATGGACCGCCGCCTTTTTACCTCTTCTGAAGGCCAGAAGGTAGGCGCCGAAGGCGGCGCCCGCCAACGAAAGCGCCAGCAGGACCGCCGCGGGGGCGCCCCTCCAGATCGTCTCCGCGGAGTCCAGCGCGAGCGACGCCGAGATGGCGACCACGGCGGCGGTGGCCTTGCGGGACTCCAACCACACGAAGGGCGCCAAGAGCAACGAGGCCGCGCCGGCGCAGATCTCGAAGTAGCGAAGCGGCACGAGGCCCGCCAAGAAGGCGGCGGCCAGCGACGCGAACCCCGTGACCGCGCTCACGTAGGCCTCAGCCGAATAGGCGTTCACCTTCTGGAGAGCACCTCCCTGAGCTCCACGTTCCTGTTGAGGACCTCCCCAAGGGGCAGGAGGACGACCTCGCAGTCCCCAGAGCTAGCCCGGGACCCCTCCGGCACGAGGAACTCGCAGTCACCGCACCTGGCGACCGCGCCCGGCACCGCGTCGATCAACGACCAATCGTAATCGCCGCCGGACGAGCACGCCGCCAAGGACAATACCCCCTTCGGCTCGACGAAGCCTATCGGGTAGTCCTCCCTAGGCGGGTACCTCCTCTCCTCCGCGAACAGCATCCCGCACTTAGTGCACCTCCACGCGTCTATGAATCCCACGGGTTCCCCGTCCAACCTGACGTTCACGACGCCCGCGTAGATCGGCGAGTGCTCGCAGCCCTTGGACACGCGGCGCGGACGCCGCGGAAATAATTAACCGTTGCGGGCTAGCCCTGGCTGGGCGAGGGCCTCGCGCGTCGAACGACCTACGCAGGGCTGCGGCGCGGATGAACCGCTTAAAGCCGGATCCGCCACAAGCTCGGCGTGCGCCCCCAGCAGTTGGAGTTGGCGTCGGCGGCGGCATCGAGGGCCGTGGAGGCAGTCCTGCTGGACATGGATGGAACGATCGTGGAGTTCGGGATAGACTACGACTTGGGCAGGAGGCGGGCGATCCGGAGGATAAGGACCGAGGTGCCCGGCGCCGGCGGCCTCCAGCTGGAGGCCAGGAGCGCCAGGGAGGTGGTGGCGAGGGTCAGGGCCTCGTTGGGCGACGGGGCGGCGGAGGAGGCGCGGAGGATCGTGTTCGAGGAGTACGAGTCGGTGGAGCTGGAGGCCGCCAGGAGGGTCAACCTCAGGGAAGGGGTGCTCGAGGCGCTCAAGGGAATTAGGTCCTGCGGCTACCGCGTCGCGCTCGTGACCAACAACTCGAGGAGGGCGACCGAGGTGATCCTGCGCAGGTTCCCGGAGCTCACGGGCTACCTGGATGCGATCGTGACGAGGGACGACTCGGGGGACCTGAAGCCCGGGATCGCCGGGTTGGCGATGGCGCTCAGGGCGCTCGGGGTCGACGGGGTCAGATCCCTCATGGCCGGCGATACCCCGGCGGACGTGAGGGCCGGGAAGCGCGCGGGCGCCCTCTCCGTGGGGATATCCGGAGGGGCTGCCCCGGCGGAGGAGCTGTACAGGGCGGGGGCCGACTTCGTGGTCGGATCCGTCGTGGAGCTGGGCGACGCGCTGCGGATGGCCAGGGACCTCCGCCGCCGAACGCGGGAGCCTTTTTACGCGGGCGCGCGCATATGGTGCGTGGGCGATGATGATTCAGGGTTACGCCGAACCCCATGTGGTGAAGGCATTTGCCTGATGCCCCCGGAATCCCTATAGCTAGGTGGGGGCGCAGAGCGGGTGTGAGCGGCCCGGAATACGGCGCCGCGGTGGCGTGGTACCTGTACACCACCGCGCTGGTAGCCCTGATGATGGTCACGTACATAATGTTGATCAGGTCCTACAGGAGGGTCTACCGGGGGACCAAGGCCCCCTCGGGCCCCACGGTGAGGTATTATTACGTGGGCGTGAGGAGCCGCGAGGGGGAGGAGCTGCTCGACCACGCGGGCCGGCTCGTGGAGGAGGGCGACTACGCGAGGGCGGTGAGGGAGGCGCGTGAGGCGGTGGCCAAGTTGATCGCGGAGGCGTGCAGGAGCCTGAAGGTAGGATGCGAGGGAGAGCCGCCCGGGAAAGCCGCCTGGACGCTCTACAGGAATGGCTACTACCTGTGGCCTCAGGGCGTGAGGGAGTTGGAGGAGCTGGCGCGCAGGAGATCCGCCAAGAGGGGCGACGCGGCCAGGGCCATCGAGATAGCCTTAAGGGTGATGGCGGCGGCGAAGGAGATCAGGATTGAGCCGCCCCGTAAAGCCGTCGCTGGGCAAGAAGGGGATAAGGTGCCTGGGAGTGGCGGAGTCGTTCAGGCTTAGCGGCCCGCCGTGGTCGGTCTTCGCCGGCGTCGTGATGCGCAAGGACGCGCTGATAGACGGCGCCTCCCTCTCCCTGGCGACGGTGGGTGGAGACGACGCGACGGACGCCGTCCTGAGGCTCTACGCAGCGCTGAGGAGGGAGGACGTGGGGCTGATAATGATATCGGGCGCGGTCGTCAGCTGGTTCAACGTGATAGACCCGGAGAGGATATGGAGGGAGACGGGGAGGCCCGTCCTCGTCCTGACCTACCGCACCTCGAGGGGGCTCGAGGGCGCCATAAGGGCGAGGTTCGGCGATAGGTCGGAGGAGAAGCTGAGGGCGTACAGGAGGCTCGGCCCGAGGGAGAGGGTGGAGCTGCGGACGGGGTTCCCGGTCTACGTGAGGGCCGTCGGGCTGACGAAACAGGAGGCGACGAGGGTCCTCAACGACTTCACGCTCCAGGGCAGGTACCCGGAGCCCGTCAGGGTGGCCGGCCTCCTGGCCAGGGCGGCGCTCCGCCTGATGGAATCAGCGCTGCGTCAACAACCACCTGGTAAACGCGAGGGCCTATCTCCCTCACGATCCTAGAATAATAGGGATGGAGGTTCGGGACGGCGGACCTCACCATCTCCATCGCGCGGGGCTCGGGCGAGTCGCCCTCCACGTGGAGGTAAACGTGCGCGACGCCGAGCGTGCGCAGCTCCGCGGCCGCGTGGGGCAGGTACTCCAGGGCCTTGTCCGGCAGCGGCAGGAGGACCCTGTTCAGGCCCCTGAACATGCGGGCGTGCTCCAGCGCGTCGCCGAACAGGGGTATCACGGAGCCCTCGACGCCGTTCAGCTTCACGTTCCTGACCATCAATTCGTAGGCGTCGGGGTTCAGCTCCGAGCTGTACACCTTGGATCCCTTGGCCATCTTGGCTATCAATATGGAGAAGGGCCCCACCCCCGCGAACAGGTTGTGCACGACCTCCCCGTCCCTCACGAGGGACGCGACCCTGAGCCTCTCCCCGGACAGGCGCGGGGAGAAGTAGACCTTGGCCACGTCCACCAGGTAGGAGCATCCGTGCTCCCTGTGGATGGTTGTCGTGCGCTCCTCCCCGGCCAGGTGCTCGAGCCCCCTTATCCTGTACTCGCCCGACACGGGGGTCACCTGCGCCCACACGGACTTGATCGAGGGGACGGCCGCCATCAATGCCTCGGCGGCGAGCCTCCTCTTCTCCAGGGGCAGCTCGGGCCTTATCCTAAGTATGGCTATGTCCCCTATCACGTCGAAGCCGCCGGAGATCAGGCCCAGCTCCTCGTCGGTGAGGACGCCCCTGAGGAGCTTCCTGAGGAGCTTGCTCAAGCCGCCTCCTCTTCTCCCTCCTGGGCGGGCGCCAGGTAGTAATATTCGCCTATCTCCTTCTGGTAGCGGTCCAGCCTGCTCCCGGGCTTGTTGACGCGCGGCCTCCCGCTGCTCGCGTCCCTCCTGTAGGTCACCCCGAGTTCCCTCAGGAACGCGTTCATCCCCTCCCTCTTCCCCATCGGGCTCGAGGCCTGGCCCCTCCTCCCGGGCTCCCCGACGAACACGACGAGGCGGTCGGAAGCGAAGTCTATCAGCCCGACGTCGTGATCTATGACCACGACGCTCTTCCCGAGGTCCCTGGAGTACTTCTGGAGTATGCGCGCCAGCGCCAACCTCTCCTCGACGTCCAGGAACGCGCTGGGCTCGTCCAGCGCGTAGACGTCGGCGTCCCTGAGCAGGCAGAGGGCTATGGCGAGCCTCTGGAGCTCGCCCCCGCTGAGCTTGGGCACCTGTTTGTTGAGCAGGGCGTCCAGCCCGAGCGGCCTGATCACCGTGGAGAGCGCGGGCTCCGAGGACCAGGAGTCGCCCGCCGCGCTCAGGAGCGCCTCCTCCACCGTGCCCCGATAGGACGTGGATATGTACTGGGGCTTGTACGACACCTTGGCGGTCATGTAGACGCTCCCCGAGTCCGGGGACTCCACTCCGGCGATCATCTTGAGGAACGTCGTCTTGCCGAGCGCGTTCGCGCCGACCACCCCCAGGACCTCCCCCAACCTCAGGTCGCCCTCGGACACGGTCAACCTGAAGCCCGGATAGGACTTCTCCAGGCGCGTGTAGGCCACGATCGGGGGCTTCTGCTCCTGGAGCTCCGAGATCCCGCGGAGGTCGAACTCCACCGGCGCGTCCCTTATCCTCACGTTGTCGCCCGGCAGGTACCCCTCGAGGAACGAGTTGACGCCGGTGCCCAGGGACATCTGGTTCGAAACGACCCCGTAGACCCCGGGCTTCCCGTACACCACGTGGACGAAGTCGGCGGCGTAGTCCAGGAAGGTCAGGTCGTGCTCGACCAGCACGACGTATTTGCCGAGCCCGGCGAGGTCCCTCAGGACCCTGGCGACGGCGAGCCTCTCGTAGACGTCGTTATAGCTCCCGGGTTCGTCGAAGAAGTACGCGTCGGCCTCCCTGGAGGCCGCTATGGCGACGGCGAGCCTCTGGAGCTCGCCCCCGCTGAGCTCCTCGGGCCTCCTCTCCAGCGCGTTCTCCAGCCCGAGCACCCTGATGAGCCCGCGGGACCTCCCCGAGTCGTCCAGGCGCGAGATGAGCTCCCCCGATGTGCCGCCCCACATCGTCCTTATCTGCTCTATCGCCTGGGGTTTCACGGAGACCCTCAGGGCCCCGGAGGCCACGCGCTCCAGGTAGTCCCGGAGCTCGGTGCCCTGGAAGAACCTGAGCACCTCCTTCCAGGAAGGGGGGTCATCGTAGGAGCCCAGGTTCGGCGCGAGCTTCCCCGACAAGATGTTGAGGGCGGTCGTCTTGCCGACGCCGTTCCTGCCCAGGATCCCCACTATCTTGCCCCTCCTGGGCATTGGGAGCCCGTAGAGGCGGAACGCGTTGGGGCCGTACTGGTGCACCGGCGACTCATCGGGCTCCTCGACCAGGTTGACGATCGTTATCGCCGAGAAGGGGCACTTCTTGACGCATATGTTGCAACCTATGCAGAGCGATTCGTTTATCGTCGGATACCCGTCCTCGCCGAACTCGACGACCTTGTGCCCCGTGAGCTGGGGCGGGCAGAACCTCTGGCATTCGTGCCCGCACCTCTTCGGGTGGCACAGTTCGCGATCTATCACCGCTATCCTCTTGGCCATCGCTGCAAGGGGGCGGAATCTCGCGTGCGTCTAAAAGTATTTCCGATCGTCCAGCCTGGACTGCGATAGCATCTCCCTCGCCAAAATGCTCTTGGAGAGCCAGACCTCCCTGGGCAGCTTGAGGAACTTGAACGCGTAATCGAAGGCGCTGCGCGCGTCGTCGAAGGCCTCGTACCTGCCGCTGAGCGTCCTCCTCAGGTACTCCCTGACGAACCAGACGCCCACCGGGAAGAGCGCATCCTGGTATATCTCGCGGAAGGCGACGACGGACGCCTGCCTCCTCTCGCGCGACAGTTCCTCCGCGACGGCCAGCCTGGCGGAATAGTAGCAACCACCCACTTCCTCCGCGTAGGTCGTCCTGCCCCTATATCCCTCGCGGTCTCCTATGACCTCCGGCCTCCCGCCGCCGGGGTTCCAGGTGGTCCCCGGGTACCACGCCTCTATCCACTCGAAGGACCACCTGTAGGGCGCCATGACGACGACGAAGGTGTTGCCGAGGCGCCTCTCCACGTAGACGCGGAACTCGTCCACGGTCTCGCGCCCCTTTATCTCCTCCACCAGGTGCCTCGATATCATGTCGTCCACCGCGGTGATGCTCCAGCGGGTGGGCACCAGCTTGCGGTTGTTGCCCAACCCCATCATGCCGGCGCTGAAGGCCCTCTGGATCTCCGTGATCCTGACGCCCGAGCGGTAGAGCCTCAGGACCGCCTCCTCGCTCTTGAGGTCGCGGTCGTAGTAGACCTTCTCCAGCGCGGCGTTGGTCGACCCGGGCCTCACGCTGAGGTCCTCCACCGGGGCGGACGGGCCGAAGGGGGGCGCCTCGTCCACGAGGAGCACGGTGGCGGACGGGGGCCTCGAGAACTTAACCTCCAGGTCGCTGCTCCAGCTGGAGAGCAACATGTCGTGGAGCTTCTGGAGGTACGCCGGGGGATCCCTGGCGCTCCCGACGTCCATGGGACGGGTGCCCCTCACGAGCCTTACCCTCATCTCGGCTATCCTGTCGTAGCCCAGACCGTACCAGTCCTCCGGCGAATCGAATATCCTCGTGTCGCCCTTCTCGCCCACGGCCAACGGGCCGACGGAGACCTTCGGGTATCCGATGCGCCCCACGAACACCCCGGGAGGGCTGCTTCCCTCCAGCTCCGTCCCGAGCCCCTTGACGCTCCTGATGAGCGGGAGGGAGCGCACGAGGAGCGGGCACGTGGGCTTCCCGCAGAGCAGGAGCCTGCCCTTGCAGCGCACGCAAAGGGACGAGCTCGGGGCCACGAGCCTGAGGCGATCCGCAGCGCCGAAGACGTCTGACACCGTAGTTATCGAGGGACGGCGAGGTTTATAACCCTACCCGATATTCGTCGAACCGCCGCGAACCTTCGGATGCAGGCGACCCCGGCCAGGACTACCTATTCGCGTCCGTCCTTACCGCCTCGCCTGAGGTCCTCGTAGTAAGCGCTGGGGCGTCCGCGCCTCCTCTCGACCCAGTACGCCGCCGCCACACCTATGAAGTACAGGACGGAGAGGATCACGCCTATCACGGTCTCTATTATCCCGCCCGTGGTCTCGGGCGATATTATCTATGCTATGATGAACGCCCCCAGCACC
>CAYFJD010000024.1:3362-10885 GCA_964343285.1 uncultured Nitrososphaerales archaeon | reverse complement strand
TCCTCCAGGCGGTTCTGGCGCTCCTCTATCTTCGCGAAGCGCTCCTCCAGCTTGGCGAAGCGCTCCAAGATCTCCCCATAGCCTATGGCCCCCGCTACGGCGTGCCTGAACTCCCTGTCCTCCTCTATTGCCCTGAGGAACCTGAGCTTCTCGTCCTGCGTGAGGGCCACGAGCGTAATCCCGGCGCGCCTTGATATAAGAGTTCGGATGAATGAGCGGATATTGGACGGACGTGGGAAGCAGTGAAGCGGGCGGACCACTTCAAAGGAGGGGTCGCGGAGGATCAGGATATATTGAGCCCGCTCCGAGGATCGCACGTGAGCGCTCCTGAGATCGCGGAGGATCTCAAGGAGATCGGGAGGACCGGCATCCGCGTTCCATCGATAGGCATGGGGACCTGGAGGATCGGAGGGGACGGCGAGCCGGAGCTCGGGATGGACGGGCGCTGGGAGGAGCTACTGGTGTACGGGGTGGAGCTTGGCATGCGGCTAATAGACACGGCCGAGTTCTACGGCGCAGGGCACACGGAGGAGATAGTCGGCAGGGTCCTGAGGAGGGTGGGGAGGGAGAAGGTCTTCCTGGTGGACAAGGTCTGGTACACGCACCTGGATCGCGACTCGCTCAGGAGGGCGGCGGAGGCGAGCCTCAGGAGGCTGGGCACGGATCACTTCGACCTCTATCTAGTCCACTGGCCCAACCCCAGGATCCCGCTCCGCGAGACCATGAGGGCGATGGAGGAGCTCGTCCTGGAGGGCAGGGCGACCTCCATAGGCGTCAGCAACTTCGACAAGCCCCTCCTGGACGAGGCGAGGAGTTACCTGTCGAAGGTCGACCTCTCGGCGGACGAGGTGAAGTACAACGTCTACGAGAGGGGCGCGGAGCGCGAGCTGCTGCCGTACTGCGAGAAGGAGGGCATAACGCTGATAGCGTACACGCCCCTCGCGAAGGGCAGGGTGGCCGCCGACCCGTTCCTGCGCGAGGTCGGGTCTAAGTACGGGAGATCCGCCGTCCAAGTGGCCCTAAATTGGCTGATCTGGCACGGGAGGGTGATAGCCATCCCCAAGGCGGGATCGGAGGAGCACCTCCGCGAGAACGCCGGGGGCATGGGGTGGAGGCTTTCCAGGGAGGACTTCGAGGCCATATCGAGGACGTTAGGTTACGCTTAAAAGCGCAGCCAGGCGCGGTCGCGCCGTGCAGTACAAGTGGGTGGTCCTGGTCAACACCACGCTGGCGATATTCATGGCCATGATGAACTCGACGGTCCTGATAATCGCGCTTCCAGCCATATTCCGCGGCATAGGACTTAATCCCCTCCTCCCCGGCTCCTTCGCTTACCTCCTCTGGCTCCTCATGGGCTACAGCGTCGTGGCGGCGGCGCTCGTCATAACGTTCGGGAGGATGTCCGACATGTACGGGAGGGTCAGGCTCTACAGGCTAGGGTTCGCCACCTTCACCGCCGGCTCGGTCCTCCTGTCTACCACGCCCGGGTCGGGGACGGCCGCGGCGGCCCTGATGATAGCGTTCAGGGCCGTGCAGGCGGTGGGGGCCGCGATGATAATGGCGAACGGGACGGCGCTGATAGCCGACGCGTTCCCGCTCAACGAGAGGGGGAAGGCCCTCGGAATAAATCAGGTCGCTGGGATCGCCGGCTCGCTGACGGGGCTGTTGGCAGGCGGCGTGCTGGCCGTCTACTACTGGAGGCTCGTCTTCCTGATCAACGTGCCCTTCGGGCTCCTCGGCACCGCGTGGGCCTACGCCAAGCTCAGGGAGATCGTAAAGCCGGAGGCCGGCCACAAGGTGGACGTCCCGGGGAACGTCCTCCTCGCCGGCGGGTTGATCCTTGTGCTCATGGGCCTGACCTACGCGCTGATGCCCTACGGGGGCTCCGAGATGGGGTGGGGGAACCCGCTGGTCATCGCGCTGATGGCCGCGGGGGTCGCGATGCTGGCGGCGTTCCCCCTCGTGGAGGCCCGCGTGGAGGACCCGATGATGGACATGGGGCTCTTCCGCATCAGGATGTTCTCCGCGGGGATCGCGGCCGCTTTCATGGCGTCGCTCGCCTACGGCGGGCTGATGCTGGTGTTGACCGTGCTCCTCCAGGGCATCTGGCTCCCCCTCCACGGCGTGCCGTACGAGGACACCCCCCTGTGGGCCGGGATCTACCTGGTGCCCATGATGCTGGGGTTCGTCGTCATGGGACCCCTGAGCGGGGCGCTCTCCGACAGGTACGGCGCGAGGGGGCTCGCCACGCTCGGGATGGTGATGTTCGCGGCGTCGTTCCTGTGGCTCGCCTCGCTTCCCTACGACTTCCAGTACGCGCCCTTCGCAGCGGCGATCTTCCTCGCCGGCCTGGGCAATGGGATGTTCACGTCCCCCAACACCGCCTCCATAATAAGCTCGGTTCCGCCCAACCGCAGGGGGATAGCCTCGGGCATGAGGTCCGTGATGAGCCTCATGGCCAGCACAGCCAGCATGGTGGTGTACTTCACGGTGATGCTCTCGGCGATGGCCGCACAACTCCCGTCGGCGCTCTACTCCGCGCTCATATCCGCGGGGATGCCGCAATGGTTGGCGAGGGAGGCCGCCTCGATGCCCCCTGACGCGGCCGTCTTCGCCGCCTTCCTGGGGTACAACCCCATGGAGGCGATCTTCTCCATGCTCACGAACGGCGACGTCTCCTCGGTAATCTCCTCGAACCCCAGCGGGTACGCGCTGGTGACCAGCACCTATTGGTTCCCCAGGGTCATAGCCCCGTCCTTCATGTCCGCGCTCCACGTTGCGTTCTACGCCTCGGCGGCGATGGCCACCGCCGCCGCGGTCGCGTCCCTGCTCAGGGGGAGCGGCAAAGGAGCTTACTAGGTAAGGAGATCCCACCGGCTACGGCCGCCCCACATCCGCGGGGGAGGAGGAACTAGGGCGCGATCATTGCCGGGCGCCTAGGGAGAAGCGGATGGCTGAGCGCCTGCGCCCGAGGGCTTGATGAGCCTCGAGGCCTGGCGCCTGGCCCCCACGACGGTGATGACGTTCGTCATTATTATCACGAGCGTGGCGATCATGACCATCTCGTGGGACATGGGCACGTCGTACTCGAGGAGCGTGGTCGCCAGGACTGCCGGCGTGAGCCCCTGCGCCATCATCGAAAATATGAAGAGCTTGTCGTCCGTGCGCTCCGGCGCGTTCGCGCTCCAAGTGGCCGCGAAGCGCGAGAGCGCGAGCACCCCCATGACTATGAGGGAGAGCACGTATATCTGGGGGGAGAGGAAGGACCTCGTCTCGAGCACGAGCCCCAGGAACACGTAGAAGAACGTCCTCAGGAAGAAGGTTATCTCGTCCTGGAAGTTCATTATGTACCGCTTCAGCTCGGCCGGCACGCTTAGGTATATGGAGAGGGGGTCCGCCACCAGCCTTATGTTGGACATCGTGAACGCCAGCGTGAGGACCGCTATTACGCCGCTCCCGCCCACCGCGTCCACCAGGGCGTAGATCGCCAGCATGAAGCCGATCGTGGCTATGTATAGGTAGTCCGCGCCCGAGAACAGGCGTATCGCCTTCACCCATAGGACGGCGGCTATGACGCCTATCACCACGCCTATCGACAGCTCCGCGAAGAAGCTCGAAATTATCCTGGACGCGGTCGAGGGCTCGAGCGGGATGGACGCCTGGTAGCTGGAGAGGAGCGCCGAGAATATTATTATGAGGATCGCGCTGTTGAGCGCGGCCTCGACAGAGAGGCTCGCGTATACCTTCCTGGACGAGAGCTCCCTGGCGACGTAGGGCACGACGGTCATCGTCGTCTCCCCTCCTAGGATGCTCCCCAGGAGGAGGGACTGGTAGAGGGGCCACCCGAGGAATTGATTGAAGATCAGCGCTATCAGGGCTATGCTGAGGATCACGTAGATGACGGTCCTCGCGGCAGTCCTGGGGCCCTCCCTGACCAACGTGTTCAGGTCCAGCTCCAGGCCCACGTTGAACAATATCATGGCGAGCGTGAACTGGCTGAAGTACGGTATCAGCGCATCCGCTATGGAGCTGGGGAAGAGCCCGGAGATCGGGCCGAGGAGGACCCCCACCGGGACCAGGAACAGGATCTCGGGGATCCCGACCCTCTTGAGCAGCATGTTCGCGAAGAACCCTATGAATATTATCGCCGCCACTGCGGCGAACGCGAGGAGGACCGGGATCATCCCGCGCTCTGGGCCCGCATCGAATTTAAGCGTTGGCGCCGCGCTATCCAAGAAATGAGGCCCGCCACGCGTTGGACCCCCTCGGATCAAATGAGGCCCCTTATCCCCAGCGCCGTGCCCAGGACTTCCCCCAGCAGGTAGGAGAGCATCGCGGTCCCCAGGAGGAGGGCCGCCGTCTGGACGAACTCCCTGCGGAAGTCGGACTCGGAATACACCGACCCCTGGAAGGTCAGCATTAGCGCCAGCAGCACGCCGACCGAGATGGAGGCCGCGAACGCCACGTATATAACGTGGGTCAGGAAGTAAGGCAAGGACATCAGCGCGACCGCCCCCATGTAGCCGAGGCCGGTCACTGCCGCGGCGGTCCTGGGGGACTTCCCGGTCTCGTGTTTCGTCTGCAGGTAGGAGGCGGAAGCCATGGATATTGACGCGGAGACGCCCACTATGAGCCCTATGACGCCGGCTATTAGCGTATCGTTGGTCGTCCCGAGGGTTCCGGCGTGGGCGCCGGTTATCTCGACTATGGCGTCCGAGAGCCCGAGGACGAGCGCCCCCATGTACTTGACTATGGTCTCGTCCACCTGGGCGAGCATGTCGGCCTCGTGCGACCTCTCGTCCTCTATTATCGCCTCCAGGGTCCTCCTCTCCTCGCCCTCCATGGACGCCGCGGCCTCGGAGTACTCGTCAACTATCGAGCGCTCCCCGCGCTCCATCAGCTTGCCCACGAACGTTATCCCGAAGATCAACCTGAGGAGCACGAGCAGGACCGCCTTGGCGTAGACCCAACGCCCCGGCTCGACCGGCTCCCGCCTCCTCCAGAATTCGTAGTGGCCGCGCTCCTGGGAGGCGAGGGACCGCAGGATCTCCCTCCTGCGGGGGTTCCTCTCCACGCGGGCCAGCCACGAATACACGAGGTACTCCTCGAACTCCTTGAGCGCGAAGTCGCGCGCCCTCCCCACGATCCCGCCGCGGCCGCGAACGAATAAAAGCGTGGCGCGCGCCCGCGCGCCCCGTGTGCAGGATGGTGGTGGCCATCGGGTCCTTCGAGGATCGGGAGCTGCGGGAACTGCTCGAGGCGCTCCGCGGCGCGGCCGCGCACGATCCGTACGGCGAGGCGCTCGACGGCGAGGCGTCCCACGGCGACGGGTGGGGCGTACTGATAGCGGCGCTCGACGGGTCCAGATCCGTGCACTACAGGAGCACCCGCCCCATTTATGGGGAGGACCCCGCGCGCATCACGGAGGTGATCCCGCGCTGGGCCCCGGGCGAGCGCATAGTCGTCATGGCCCATGCCAGGGCCGCGAGCGAGGGATCGCCGGTGAACCTCATGTCCACGCACCCGGTGCACGCGCATTCTCCCTGGGGCGATCTCTACCTGGTCCACAACGGCGAATTCCTGAGGGAAAGGCTCGGGGACGGCGAGGACCCCGCGAGAGCGCTCCACAGCGACACGTGGTCGGCGGCCGTCGCGCTCGCCTCGAGGATAAGGGGCCGTATCTCGCGCGACGACCTGGAATGGCTCCTGGGGGCGGAGGACGCGGGGGCCAACCTCGGCGCGACGCTCCTCGGCGGCGACAGCGTGCAGGTAGTTGTGGGCAGCCACTACCCGCTCCTCGGAGACGGTAGGGACGCCGACCGCGAGCGCTACTACCGCCTCTATCGGTGCGACTTCCCCGGCGGCGCCGCCTACGCCTCGTCCACGGTGGCCGAGCTGCTCACGAAGCGCGGATGCTCCCCCATCCGCAACGGCGAATTCCACAGCTACGTGGGATCCGACGCGTACGATGTCTGGAGGTTCCGATGGGCGGCTATCGGTTTTATACCGCGCCGTTTCACGGGTGGCCGTGGAGGTCTTCAGGGATCCGGACGTGTTGGAGATACTTAGAAGGTACAGGAGGCTCTGGGCCATATCCCACGCCTCCGCCCTCATGTCCTGGGACTCGGAGACGTACATGCCGCCCGGGGGGACGGAGGAGCGCGGCGTCGCCCAGGCCGAGCTCGCCACCTTATATCAGGAGCTTTTGTTAAAGGAGGAATTCGTCGAGCTCGTGGAGAGGGCGTCCGGCAAGGAGGGACTCAACGACTACGAGCGCGGCGTCCTCAGGGTGTTGGGCAGGGAGATATCCATAATGAGGAAGTTGCCCCCGAAGCTGGTGTACGAGCTCTCGAGGACCGCCCAGGAGGCCTTCCAGGCATGGAGGGAGGCCAAGGCGAAATCCGACTTCGGGAAGTTCAAGCCCTACCTGGAGAGGATCGTGGAGCTCAACAGGGAGAGGGCGAAGGCCCTGGGCTACGAGGAACACCCGTACGACGCGCTGCTGGACCTCCACGAGGAGGGGCTGAGGGTCAGGGACGTGGACGGGCTCTTCTCCTACCTCGGGGGAGAGCTCAGGTCCCTCCTGGAGCGCGCGAGGTCTAGGGGCTCCTGCACGGGCGAAAGCCCGCTGGACGCGGCGAAGTACGAGCAGGGGGCCATGGAGCGCGTGAACCGGAGGGTGCTGGATCTGCTCGGGTATCCTTGGGACAGGGCCAGGCTGGACGTGAGCCCCCATCCGTTCACGCAGGGGATGGGGGTAGGGGACGTGAGGATAACCACCAGGTACGAGGGCTTCGACTTCAAGCGGTCCCTCTTCAGCACCGTGCACGAGTTCGGCCACGCGCTCTACGAGCTCCAGGTGGACCGCGAGCTCAGGATGACCCCTATAGGGGGAGGCGCGAGCCTCGGGATACACGAGGGCCAGAGCAGGTTCTGGGAGAACGTGGTCGGCAGGTCGCGCGCCTTCGCGGGGCTCGTCAAGCCCCTGCTGGACGAGGAGCTCGGCATCACCAGGGCCTATTCGCCGGAGGACCTCTACAGGTACTTCGCGGAGGTCAGGCCCGGCACGATAAGGACGGAGGCGGACGAGCTGACGTACAACCTCCACATAGTGTTGAGGTACGAGGTCGAGAAGTCGCTCGTGGGCGGCGAACTGTCGGTGGGGGACCTGCCGGAGGTCTGGAACTCGCGCTCCGAGGAGCTGCTGGGGGTGAGGCCTAGGAACGACGCGGAGGGCGTGTTGCAGGACGTCCACTGGTCCCACGGATCCATAGGTTACTTCCCGACCTACACCTTGGGGAACGTGGTCGCCGCGATGATGGCGAGGGCCTACGGCGATGGGCTGGAGGGGCAGGTGAGGTCCGGGGAATTCGGGCGCGTGAAGGAGTTCCTCAGGGAGAGGGTCCACCGCTGGGGCGCGACGTACGCCCCGAAGGAGCTGCTGAGGAGGAGCTTCGGGAGGGAGTACGACGCGGGCGCGCTGGTCTCCTACCTGGACTCCAAGTACTCCTCCTGCTGACCGC
>CAYFJD010000024.1:0-3262 GCA_964343285.1 uncultured Nitrososphaerales archaeon | reverse complement strand
CCTCCGCAGCGTACACGGGATACCGGGCGGGCCATCTCAGCGAAGGGGCGCCCGCTCCACGGCTTCCATCACTCGCCTGGCGCGGTCCCTCATCAGGAGGTAGAGCGAGGCGGTGGCGGCCCCGTAGAGCGCCGCGGTCGCGTAGAAAGGCAGGGCCATGTCCCCCATCTCCATCATCGTGCCGGTCGCGTAGGGGCCGAGGGAGCGGGGCACGGAGTCCATCAGCTGGAGCGCGCTATTGGCCCTGGCCCTCTCCTCCTCCGGCACGAGGTCGTTCACCATGGCGTAGAAGAGCGGGTTGGCCATGTTCATCGCGATGGACCTCAGCGTCCACAGGATCGCCGCCGCCTCGAACGTGGCCGAGAGGGGGAAGATGGCGAGGAGCGCCACGCCGATGCCCTGGGTCAGCACGATAGTTCTCAGGCGCCCAAGGCGGCTCGAGATCCTGGGCGCGCCCCAGAAAGCCAGGGCCATGGCGGCGCTCTGGACGGCCATGAGGACGCCTATAGGACCTGGTCCCACGCCATAGGCCGCGTTGAGCCACAACGGGAGCATGGGGATTATCATCCCGGCGCCGAGCCCGATTATCGCCGCGCTCGACAGCCTCGCGAGCGTCCCCTTGGACGCCATCCCGAAGGTCACCCTCCCGCTCCCCCCGTACCTCTCGCGGACGGCCGCGAGCGCGGCTATCCCGGCGGCGTATATCGCGAGCGCGGCGACCAGCGTCCCCCTCATCGTGAGGGCGGAAGGTATCAGGGAACCGGCCGCGTTGGAGGCGACCGCGGCGATCGACAGATGGCTCCAGTCCCTGTCCGGGTCCTCCGCGTTCTCCGCGTACAGGGCGGCGTAGGCGCCGCTTGGGCCCAGGTAGACCAGGAGTATCCCTGGCGCCATTCCGAGGTAGAGCGCCAGCAGGCCGACCAGCGGGAGGGCGCTGGACGCGAGCGCAGTCCTCTTCCTCCCATGGGCGTCTGCGACGGCCGAGAGGACGTAGCCGCCGACGGCCGAGATGAGCGTTGAGGCCCCGAGGTAAGCCCCGACGAGGCCGGGATGCAGCCCGAGGGACCTCAAGTATATCGACTCCACGACCCCGAGCGCGGCGCCGGCCGCGTTGGCGGTGGCCGTCCTCGCGATCAGAAGGATCTTCCCCCGCCTCAACGCGGGCGTCAGCGATTCCGCAATAATTAACCTTGATGTTTTCCGCGAAAACCCTAACTAACGCGCGCGGGATCCACGTGGGGTGGTCGCGCTCACGGAGGATCTCCAGGAGGAGCACATAATAATACTGGAGAACCTAGAGGTCCTCGAGGTCCTGGGGCCGTCCGACATGGAGTTGGAGTTCCTGGCCCGCTACGTCGACGGATGCCACCACAGGAAGGAGGAGCTGGCCCTGTTCCCGGCGCTGGTCCGCAGGGGCCTGGGCGAGGACGCGATGGTGGGGGAGGCGCTCAGGCAGCACGAGGAGGCCAGGCGCCTCATCGGGGAGATGGAGGAGGGGCGCTCGGCCTCCGCCGCCTCCCGCTACGTCGCGCTGATAAAGTCGCACATAGAGATGGAGGACTCCGTGACGTTCGCCGTCGCGGAGTACGCGCTCGCCGACGACGAGAAGGAGTAGGTCCTATCCGCCATGCGCGCGATCTCGGCTGAGCGCTGCGCCGGGTTCAAGGAGGCGGCCGCCGGCCTCGCCTCGCGGGTAAGGCATATATCAGATCGGGATCCGCCGGCGCGCGATGAAGGTCCTCTTCCTCATAATGGCCGGCCGCGACCTGCCCGGCCGCCTCTCCGCGGCGCTCGCGATGGCCGCGAACTCCCTCAAGGCCAAGAGGTACGAGGACTTGAAGGTGATATTCTTCGGCCCCAGCGAGGAGTACCTGGGGGAGCTCAGCGGCCAGGACGCCGAGAACCTGCGCTACCTCATAGATTCGGGGGCGGTCGACTCCGCCTGCGTGTCCGTTGCCGAGAAGATGGGGGTCAAGGAGAAGCTGGCCGCGCTGGGCCTCAGGCTCTATCCGGCGGGCGAGGCCCTGTCGAAGTACGTCAACGCAGGGTACCAGGTGATATCGTTCTGAGGGGGCGCAGGATCTACGTCCTCGGATGCGCGGACAGGCCCAGGGACTACCTCAAGGAGGTCGCCCTCGGGGCGGGGCTCAGGGTGATCGACGTCAGGGTGGACGTCGACCACTCGGAGGTGGACGCGGAGGGCGAGGGGGAGCCGGACTGGGGCTGCGAGGTCCTGGAGGCGGTCGACGTGGAGTCGCTCGAGGGCCAGGCAGGGTCGACCAGGGGGCTGGAGCTGATGTCGCGCGGCAGGTTCTGGGAGGCGCACGAGGTCCTGGAGGCGGCTCTGCGCTCCTCCGCCGGCCAGGCGAGGGACGAGCTCCAGTTCCTCATAAGGTGCTGCGCGGCCGCGGTCCACCTGCAGAGGGGGGACCGGGGGGCCGCGGCCAGGATCGCGGCCAGGGCCGTCGCCTCCCTCGATCCGTCTAGGGCGTCCGGGGGACTCCTGGAGCTGCGCTCGTCCTGCGCCTCCGCGGATCCCGGCGCTATAGCGCCGGCCCTGCGCCGGTTCGCCCGCTCGGCGCTGGAGGCCAGCCGCGGTTGAGCGGGGGTGAGGAGGCCCTCATCTACACGGACGGGGCGTCCAGGGGGAACCCGGGCCCCTGCGCCTACGCGTTCCTGATAGTGGTGGGAGGGGAGGTGGTCGCTGGCCGCGGCGAGTACTTGGGGGTGTGCACGAACAACGAGGCCGAGTACGCCGCGGTGGAGAGGGCGATGGAGGAGGCGCTGAGGCTGGGCATCAGGAGGATCCGCGTGCACTCGGACAGCAGGCTCGTGGTCAACCAGCTCAACGGCGTCTGGCGCGCGAGGGACCGGAGGATGAGGGCGCTGTCCTCCAGGGTGAAGGACCTGGCGTCCAAGTTCGAGCGCGTCGAGTTCGTGAACGTCCCCAGGGAGGACCCGTTCGTGGCGGCGGCGGACCGCATGTGCAACAGGGCCCTCGACGAGGTCGGGCGGAGCGGATCCCCTTCGTGAAAATTTTTCAAGTTCGATGCAAGGCATCGTTATAAATAAGTCCCCTTTACGCGCGACGTGTCGGCAACTATTTCGAAGTCCATATGCCCTTACTGCGGCATGTCCTGCAGGCTGAACTTCGAGGTCTCCGGGGGGAGCGTCCGCGCCCTGCCCGACGGGTCCGATCCCGTGAGCGAGGGCTCCCCGTGCATCAGGGGGCTCACGGTGGGGGAGGCGATGCGCGCGGGGA
>CAYFJD010000023.1:0-11708 GCA_964343285.1 uncultured Nitrososphaerales archaeon | reverse complement strand
GAGTATGAATGATACGCGCGGGATGCGAACCCCCTGGCGCTCACGGACTCCGCGTGGAGCTGACAGGAGAGCTTCCAGGCCCCCTCGCCCAGCTCCTCCGCGCGCTCCATTCCGCCCTCGAGGAACAGCTTGTGGGCCTCCCTCAGCATGCCGGCCAGCTCCTCCGCGTCCGGCCTTAGGGGTATTGCGTCCCAATCCCCGGGCGCGGCCGCGGCCAGCCCGGATATCTCGTCCCCAGCCCTCTCGAGTATCTTGGACATCGCGCGGAAGTCCATAAGCTTGGCGCGGGGGAGCTCCGTGGTGGACCTGAGGACGCGGACCAGCAGGAAGTACAGCTTATCAACGACCGAATCGCGCTCCGCGACCTCTGCGAGCGCCTCCGGGTCCACGGACTCCAGGGCCTTAGCGGCGTCCACAATCATTGTGGACAGCGTCTCAACTATCCTGTTGGACACCTCCCCCGGATCCTGATCGTCGTCGACGAAGCATGCGTAAACTATGCCGTCTGAGCCCTGGTACACTTTCTCGAGCCCGACGAGGGACGCCGCCATCTCCTCCACCCTCTCCAGCTCATCGCGCCGCATGCCGCCGAGCTCCACCCGTATTTCGCTGCAGCCGTCCAAATACGCAGCCAGGAGCTTCCGGTGCGCCGCGGGCGCCCTTATCGACACGCGCCCCCTGCGGTATCCTAGCGCGGGCCTCAACGTAATCTGTTCCCCGTCGAAGTCCATCGTCACCTCGGATCCCTCGACCAACCCGAGGGATCTCGTCCACTCCGCCGGGATCGATACGAATAGGCTGGACCCCAGCTTGACAAGTTTCCTATTCTTCATACTTGCTTAAGTTATTCAGAAAAAGTTTAGCTAATAAGATTGCCTCCTCGTTCTCGACCGTTCGGATGAAGCTTGGGCGAACGCTAGGCGCGCCCTCCTCCGCGCGCAGCCCCGCTGACCCCGTTCAACCCGCGTAGAACCTCATGACGGCTACGCCCTTGACGAGTCCTTCCATGGATTCGAGGACTTCGCGCTCGTTCGCGCCCGGCTGCACGTTCAGCTGGCCTCCCAGCGCGTAGACTATCAGCTCGTATTCGTGGACCTCGCCGTTCGGCGGGCACGGCCCAGCATATCCTACTTCCCCGTATCCGTTCACCCCCTGTTCAGCCCACTGAGACGGACCCAGGAGTACCAGTCCGTACCTGGGGATCCCGGCGGGGAGCCCGGTCGCGTTCCCCGGCACGTTGTAGATCAGCCAGTGGACGAAGCCCGGGGGAGACGAGTTCAGATCCACCATAATTATAGCGTAGTAGAGGGTCCCGTTCGGTTGGCCGGACCACTCGATGGGGGGCGACAGATCGGCCCCGCCGCAGGTGAAGTTGGACGGCGCCGTCCCGTTCGGGGGAAAGGACGGGCTCCACACCTCGAACGTGGGCACGCCCTTAGGGATCAGCTCGTATCCCGGCGACGTCTGGGTCACGGCCCCGATAAGGTAAGAAGCGACGAAGCCCGCGAGGATCACGACCGCCACTGCCAGGAGAGCCCACCTCCTCCATCCGTCCCTCCTGCGCGGCACGGCGCGAACTGGGCTCGGATGTTAATAAGGCAACGGCTCGACGTTTAAATACCGGGGCGGTCGACATCCCGCAAGGCGATACGCGTGCCTGAGTTCCTGAACCAAGAGAGGCGCTGGACCCTCAGGATAGCTTCCGAGGGCGGGGATGAGGTGGTCCAGCTCTACGAGGTCAACGACAACATAAAGCTGGAGAAGGAGGCGCTGGACAGGATAGTTGAGCTCGTCAAGACCAGGGATAACTACGCGGCGATAGAGGCCATAAAGGGCGCCTCCTCCCCGGACGGGGAGGATTACGGATCCTTCGCGATCTTCATGGTGATACTCAAGCTGGGCGAGGAGGCTGGCCAGGTGCTGGGGGACGTCCACGAATATCTCTTCGGCATCTCGGCGGAGGACGGCTCCCTCATGCTCCTCGCGTCCTCCGGGCAGGACAACAGCAGGAGCCAGTTCCTGGGGTGCATGAGCGCGCTCCTGGACGATCCCGAATCCGTGGACCTCGCGATAATAGCGTTGCCTACGAAGGAGGAAGCTTCATCATAAAAAGAAATAATAAAATATGGGATTTACTTGGTCAGCGGCGTCGGCTTCTTCGACGCCCTCTCCAGGAACTTCCTCGCCTCCTCGACGTCCTTGGGGGAGACCGGCCTGTAGGTCAACCACCAGTCGAATCCCTTGTATTGCTTCAACCTCTCGTCCGCCTCCTGAAGCGTCTTTGCGGTCGGGACGATGGCGTTCTCGCCGACCACCTCGCTGTGCGGCCAGTTCGCTGGGAGCGCCACCTTCTCCCTGTCTATCACCTGGAGCCCCTTTACCATCCTCAATATTTCGTCGATGTTCCTTCCCAGCTCCAGCGGGTAATAGAGTATGGCCCTTATTACGCCCTGTGGGTCTACTATGAAGACCGTCCTCACGGTGGCGGTCGATGACTGCGCGTGTATCATGCCCAGCCGCTTTGACACCTCCCCAAGGGGATCGGCGATTATCGGGAACGGGATCTCGATGCCCAGGTTCTCCTTTATCCACTTGATCCACTGTATGTGCGAGGGCACGCTGTCCACGCTGAGGCCCAGGAGCTCCGCGTTCAACGCCTTGAAGTCCTCGTACCTCCTTGCAAACGCGTAGAATTCCGTCGTGCAGACGGGCGTGAAGTCGCCCGGGTGGCTGAAGAGGACCAACCACTTCCCGGCGTAGTCGTCCGGCAGGACCTTAGGGCCGTGCGTCGTCGTCACCACGATGTTGGGGAACTTCTCGCCGATTAACGGAATTTCTCCCGGCAATTTTATCGCCGAACTATATGGGAAAAATGGTTAATAAAAACCTTTCCATTATTTCACGCAGCCGCGCCAGCCCGGAGGACGGCAGCGAACTGGTGGACGGCCTCGCTCCACGCGTCGTCCCTCTGAAGGGTCCGGGCCGATCCCGTATGGAAGGCGCCTCCTCGCGTACGCGTCGTCCCAGAACATGTACTCGTAGATCGCCGATATGCGATAGGCGCGCCTCATCCGATCTAATACTTTGCGGTCCACCTCCAGCGAGTCCACGGCCCTCAACAATTCATTGACCTCCCTGGCGTACTCGGGGCCCGAATACTGATCCACCCATTTCCTATAGAGGGGGTCGGGCGGCGGCCTCCTGGAGAGCTCCTTTCCGACCTCCAAGTAAATCCAGGAGCAGGACAGCACGGCGGCTAAGGACACCTCGAAGGGCTCCATGCACGCCGTCGAGGACAGGTAGTTTGTGTACGCGAGCGTCGCCGGCGAGGGCTCAACCTCCTCCGCGTCTATCCCGAACTCCCCCAAGACCTCCCTGTGCAGCTTGAGCTCCACGGAGTTGATACCGGCGGCCATCGACGTCAGGAGCTCGGCATCCTCGGCCCTGGGCGCCTTCGCGGCGGCGATGGATAACACGGACCTGTACCTCTGCAGATATAGATAATCCTGCGCGATGAACTCGAGGAACGCCTCCCTGCTCAGGCTTCCCTCCGAGAGCTCCCTCAGGAACGGATGCATCAGTATCCCCGAGTACACGTCCTCGGCCGAGCGCCAGAGGACCTCGGAGTTCCTCACGGCTTCACCCCCCTCACGGCCACGTAGTCTCCGCGGTCGTGGCCCGGCATGGGGTCCTCCGGCTCCAAGTCGGAGTACCTCGGGTGCCTCGTCAGGGTCTGGGCGAACTCGAGGTCGACGAATCCAGCCTCCCTCAGGAGGGCCTCGAGCTCCTCAGAGGTGCGCCACCTGGCCGAGCGGACCATCTCTATGGGGTACGGATTGGCCGGCGCCAGGTCCCTCAGCGCCTCCCATCCGAGGATAGAGGCCAGCCTGTAGAGCAGGCCGTAGGAACCCTCCGCCGCGACGTCGGCCACAACTATCCAACCCCCCTTCCTGAGGACGCGGTGAGCCTCCGAGAGAGCCCTGGCCGGGTCGGAGACGTAGTCCAGCACCCCGTTCATGATCACGGTGTCGAACTCCGAGTCCCCGAAGGGGAGGGACTCAGCGACCCCTCTGATCACCTTGAGCCCCCTCCTCGAGGCGATGCGGCCCATCGCGGACGGCTCGACGCACTCCCCGATGCGTATCCCGAACTCCTCCCTCAGGCGGGACTCGAAGAGCCCGCTCCCGCATCCAACGCTCAGCGCCCTTCCCGGATCCCTCCTCCTCAGGAAGTGCGCCAGGAGCCTCACCTCGGATTCCAGGACGTTTGGGTTCGAGAGGAACCAGCGGTCGTACGACTCCGGCTCCTCGTCGAACGGGCTCGCGGCGGACACGCCGTCCCTCGTTTGCAAATTATTATTAAAATTTTACAAACCGAGTTATAACATGAGGCGGGATTGCGCGGCGACGAGGGGCTTCGTATCCGCGCCTCACCGGGCGTCGTTCCGTTCGTCTCGCGGTCGCGCCGAGGGAGTTCCGCCTCGCCCGAGGTACTCGGGATAGCGCGGGTTCGGCTCGAAGCGCTCGCGTTCGCGCGTGGCCGCCGAGGTCCGCACGGTTTGATCCATGGGCGTGGTGCGCGCACCTTGCATCCTGGGATGGGGTGCCTGCGGGTCCACCGGATGGCTCCTGTCCGCGGGCGCGGGTGCGACAACAAGGGGATCACCCACGGCGCTCATCGCGGATCGGGAGGAAGTCCCAGCCCGTATTCGGATCCGTCGATCGCGCTACGTTGACGGGGCCGTAATTTGATCGGAAACGGTTATATCAAACGCGTGGTACGCCCGACCCATGGAGGAGGGCTTCGAGACGAAGCTGATCCACGGCCACGGCTACTACGACGAGGCACGGGGCTACTTCATACCGCCCATCTACATGGGCGCGATCTGCGAACATCCCGATAGGGAGACGGGCCAGCCGAGGATGACGGAGAGGGGGACGGAGCTGAAATACGCCAGGGAGGAGAACGTGACCGTCGAGGCCCTGGAGAACGTCATAGCGAAGATAGAGGATGCGGCCGACGCATTGGCCTACTCCTCCGGGATGGGGGCGATAAGCAGCCTCCTGATCTCGCTCCTGAGGCCCGGGATGCGCGTGGTGGTGCCGATGGAGGAGTACGGCACCACGATTAGGCTCATGGAGGAGCTCGAGAAGTTCGGGGTGGTGGTGGACCAGGTCTGGCCCGACACCGAGTCCATCCTCGACGCCCTCTCGAAGCCGGCCGACATAGTCTTCCTGGAGACCATGACGAACCCGACGCTCAGGGTGTTCGACGTCAGGGAGATAGCGCGCGCCGCGAGGGACGCGGGGGCCAAGCTAGTGGTCGACAACACGTTCGTCACCCCCTATATCTACCGCCCCCTTCGGGATGGTGCGTACGCAGTGGTCCACAGCGCGACCAAATATCTGGCCGGGCACAACGACGTGCTGGCCGGGGTCTCCGCCTTCCCCGACCAGGCCTCCGCGCGCCTCGCCTGGGAGTGGCGCAGGATGCTCGGCTCCACGATGTCGGCTTTCAACGCCTACCTTGTGCTCAGGGGGTTGAAGAGCCTGAGCATCAGGGTGGAGCGCGAGAGCAAGTCCGCGGCGGCGATAGCCGAGTTCCTCCGCGACCACCCCGCCGTCAAGAAGGTCTATTACCCGGGGCTCGGCGACAGCCCGTACAAGGAGGTGGCCGACAGGCTGTTCGAGAGGAAGCTCTACGGGGCGGTCGTGAGCTTCGAACTGAAGGGGGGAAGGGACGCGGTCATGAGGGCGCTCAAGAGGGTCAAGATAATCAAGCCCTCCCCGAGCCTCGGCGGGACGGAGAGCCTGTTGACCTACGCCGCGATGAGCGCGTCCGGTCCCATAGCGCCTGAGGTGAGGGAAAAGCTGGGGATAACGGACGGCCTCCTCAGGCTGTCCGTGGGCCTCGAGGACGTGGAGGACCTCATAGAGGATCTGGACTCCGCCCTCAAGGGTTAGGCCCGCCTTCGCGGAGCCATCCGTCCAAGTTCCTGCCCTCGTCCCCCTCCGCCAGCAGCTCCGCCAGCTCCTCCAGGGATCCGACTATGTACTCGGACGCTATGCCCTCCTCCGGCTCCTCCTCGCCGTACCTATTTATCCAGGCGGTCCTCAGCCCGAGGACCATCGCGGGCCTCACGTCGTCGTCCAGGTCGGATCCCGCGTGGAGCCCCCTCCATATCGGGACCCCGGAGTCCCTGTACGCGCGGAGTATGGCGCTGGGGCGCGAGAGCCCCTCGTCCCCTCCGTACACGGCGTCCGCGCGCAGGTTATGCCTCTCGAGCAGCCCCTCGAGGAGCCAGCTCTCCATGTCCGAGACCAGCACCACGCGATAGCCCGCGTCCCTCATGATGGATATCCCCCTGGCCGCGTCCGGGAACGCCATCCACCCATTCGCCGCCTCGACCAACCTCCTCCCGAAGGCCTCCGGGCGCCCGACGCCGAGGGTTTCCATCGCCGCCTCGAGCCCCGCCGTCAGGCGCGATATGTAGGGGGCGCGGAGCGCGCGGGAGGCCCTGGTCGCCAGCCTGGCGAGTTCCTCCGCCAGCTCCTCGTCCCCTAGGGCGTCCCTCAGATAATCGCGCAGGCCCCCTTTGCAGTCCAGGAGGGCGCCGCAGGGCTCCAGCGTCACCATGTCTATCCAGGGGAGCTTGGCCAAGCGCGGTCCTTGAGCGCGGGGCCCCTTAAAGGCGTTATCTGGCTACGCCTTATCCTCAGCTCGCGCAGGGCCCCGTCCTCGAAAGTCCCCACCGCGTACTCGCACGCGGGCGGCCTGCTGTCCACGTGGAGGAACTCGATCCCCTCGTACTTCACCAGCTGGGTCGGATACTCCACGTGCCCGCTGAAGTGGAGCTTGGGCTTGACGATCCTCACCGCCTTCATGATGACCCTCTTCCCGTAGGGATTGCCCGGTACGAAGGGGACCTCCGCGGGCGGCTCGTGGGTCACGAGGATGTCCACGCTGCGGCCGGAGATCTCCTCCGCCTCCGCCTCTATCTCCTCCGGCCTCCTGTGGTGCCACTTCTTGCCGCTTCCTATGTTCCCCGAGATCCCTGCTATAGTCAACCCCTCGAACTCGACGACCTCGCCGTTGGGTATCAGCACGGGCTTCCCGTCCGCGTTGTGCGCGGCCCTTATGCCCTCCCTATTCTCGTGGTTCCCGTAAATTGTGAGCACGTAGGTCATCTCTGCGAGCTCCTCGAACGCCTCCTCGTCGAACCCCGCGTCCCAATCCCCCGCCCCTAGCAGGAGGTCCGGGGATTCCTCCTTAACTATCTCCCTGAGCTTGGCGAGGCCCGCCGCCATCATGGAATTCTCGCCGGCGAGGTCAGGCCGATAGTGCACGTCGCTCACGAAGAGCACCTTGAGCCTCGCCATCACTTTCGTTTCCCCTGGATGTTAAATAAGGTTACCCTAACTTCTTCGGCCCCGGAGGTTATCGCATGAGTCCGGTTTCCGTCCCGCGCGAATTTCTTTGATCGAATGATCTTCCGAACTTCACGAACCTCGCTAATTCGCCGCGGCGGCACGAGCAGGCCAATGTCCGAGGTCCCAAAGGACATGAGGGGACAATTGAGGTGGGCTAAGGAGCGCATCGACTCGCAGCTGCAGAGGCTGTCCAAGATCTCGTCGGGCGTGGAGGCCCGCGAGAAGTCGCTCTTCGAGAAGGTGGTCTCGCTCGAGAAGTCCGGCCAGTCCCTCCGCGCCAGCAGCTACTCGATCGAGCTCTCGGAGGTCAGGAAGCTGAAGGACATCGTGAGGGCGACAGCCGCGACCCTCGACGCCGTCTCGTTGAAGCTGGAGGGCGCCGTGAGCCTGGGGGACGCCGTGGCGGCGATGTCGGGAGCCAGGGAGGCGATCCGCGCCCTCGGCAGCCAGGTGAAGGGGATGAACCCCGAGTTCGACAGGGCCCTGGCTGAGATCGACGAGATCCTGAGCTCCACGCAACAATCCTTCCCCGACATACAGGTTCCGAGGAGCGAGGAGGCGGAGCAGATACTGATGGAGGCGGCGGCCCTCGCGGACCTCCGCCTCAGGGGGCAGCAAGGGAGTTAATTACCACCAGGAGTCGCCCGCACGGCGATGCCCATACGTAGATGGTAGCCGCTCGGCTCATCTGCCGCCCGTGTGCGAGGCGTAACTCACTTGGCGTGATTAAATACGTGGAATAATTATCTAGGGGGAGCGACCAGGACACGGGGCCGCCCGAGAACTTTTTTATTCCCCCGATTTTCCAACTCCGGCATGCGCTGGGCGTTATTGGCGCTGGCCGCGTTCCTCCTAATCTCCTCCTCGCCGGCGCTGGCCCAGGGCGGGATCCATCTCACGACGTACTTCACCGGCGTCTCGGTCATGGCGGGCCAGGAGATATTTACCTACGTGAACGTGACGAACTACATGGCGGAGCCCGCCACGATATGGATCAACGCGTCGGCGCCCCCCGGGTGGAGCGCGACGCTGACGTACAACGGATACAACGTGAGCGCCGTCTACGCCTCGCCGGGATCCACCAGGTCCCTGCAGCTCGAGATAGACGTGCCGAGCTCGGCCTCGCCCGGGACCTACGAGGTAAACGTCAGCGCCTGGAGCGGAGGCGTGAGGTCGAACGTCCTGACGTTCTACGTCGAGGTGGCCTCCGTGCCGAGGAGCTCCCAGCCGTTCACGGTCAGCGTCTCCTACCCCAGCCTGTCCGGATCCCCGGGCTCCACCCTGAGCTACATGTTCGAGGTGGACAACAACCTGGGCACGAACGAGGTCGCCACCTTCTCCATGAACGCCCCGTCCGGCTGGGTGGTCACGTTCCTCCCCAACCAGTACAGCACGACCGTGATCTCCGGGATCGAGATGGGGCCGTACTCCGTGAACCCCGGCTTGGTCGCGGAGGTCTACGTGCCCTCGGACGCGAAGCCGGGCATCTACAACCTCACCCTCACGGTCACCGCGGCGGGGCACAGCGTCTCGATCCCGCTGACGGCGACGGTGACCGGCACGTCCAGCTTCTCCCTCTCGACGCCGGGCGGCCTCCTGAGCCTGAGCGCCCAGGCGGGCCGCACGGCGACCGCCACGGTGGTGGTCACCAACACGGGGACGGAGCCCATAGCCAGCATAACCCTGATCGCGGTGCAGCCGTCCAGCGACTGGGTCGTTCGGCTCAGCCCCTCCACGATACAATCCCTCCAGCCGGGCGAAAACGCCACGGTCACGATGTACGTGACCCCGCCCCCCAACGCGATACCCGGCGTCTATTCCTTGACGGTCAACGCCTACTCGACGCAGGCGCCCTCCCAGTCCCTGAACTTCCTGGTCACGGTGACCAAGCAGACTTACTGGGGTATAGTGGGCGTGATCGTCATAGTGGCCGCGATAGCGGCGCTCATAGCCGTGTTCTGGAGGTTCGGCAGGCCGTGAGCTCCGGGCCCGTCCTGAGGGCCGTGGGACTCAGGAAGGTCTACGGGGACTTCGTGGCGGTGGACGGCGTGGACCTGGACGTTGGGAGGGGGGAGGTCGTGGGGCTGCTCGGCCCCAACGGGGCCGGCAAGACGACCACCATATCCATGATGGTGGGCCTCATCCCCCCGACCTCCGGCGACGTCCTGGTGGAGGGGCGCAGCGTGAGGAGGGATCCCATATGGGTCCGCTCCAGGGTGGGCCTGGTCCCGGACAACCCCGGCTTCTACGACGGCATGACCGCCTGGGAGAACCTCTGGATAACTGCCAGGCTGAACGGCGTGAGGGACGAGTCCAGGATACAGGAGGCCATAGCGAGGGTCGGCCTCTCGGGGTGGGAGGACGTGGCCGTTGGGAAGTTCTCGAAGGGGATGAAGCAGAGGCTGGGGATAGCGGACGCGCTCCTCAAGTCCCCCTCCGTCCTCCTCCTCGACGAGCCTACGGCAGGCCTGGACCCGAGCGGATCCGAGGAGGTCCTCAGGCTGATAAGGTCCCTGGCCGACGAGGAGGGGATAGCGGTCCTCATGAGCAGCCACCTCCTCCATCAGGTCGAGTGGATCTGCGACCGCGTGGCGATCATGGACAGGGGACGCCTGATAGCCCAGGGGACGCTGGACCAGCTGGCCGGGCGCAAGTTCTACGTGGAGCTCGAGGTGGACGGGGACGTGAACGCGGCCGTCAGGGCGCTGCTGCCGCTGGGCAAGGTGAAGGTCGACGGGAAAAGGATAACCGTGGAGGCGCCGGAGGACGCGAGGAGGAGGGCGGTCGAGGCCGTCCTCAGGGCGGGCGCGGTGCCCGTCGAGGTCCACGTGAGGAGGGCCGGGCTCGCCGAGGCCTACAGGAGCCTTCTGGGGGCCGGATCTTGAGGGGGAGCCTCACGATATTCGAGAAGGAGATGTCGGAGTACTTCACGAGCAGGAGGTTCGTGCTCGTCTTCCTGATGCTGTTCCTGTCGGGCGCCGGGGCCGTGGTCGTGACTGCCCAGGGCCTGTCCGGCCAGACCACCGCCGAGTTCCTACAGCTGTTCACGGGGGCCGGCAACCAGCTCTACAACTACGTCTACTTCCTGAGCGTGCTGGCCCCCATATTGGGCATAGCGCTCGGGTTCGATTCGATGAACAGGGAGCTCTCCTCCGGCAGCATGGTGAGGCTCCTCTCCAACCCGGTCCACAGGGACGGCGTTATAATAGGCAAGCTGGCGGCGGGCGTGGCCGCCATAGCGACGATGATAGGCGTCGTCAACGCCGTGGACTTCGGGCTGGGGATGCTCATGATGGGCTGGGGACCCACGTACGCGGACGTCCTCAGGTACTTCTACTTCACGGTGGTCACGATCCTGTACTCCTCGGTCTGGTTCTCCATCGCGCTCTTCTTCTCCACCGTGTTCAGGCGCGCGGCCACCTCCGCGCTCGCGTCCCTCGGCCTCTGGATCTTCATGACCTTCTTCATAGGGGCGTTCTCCGCCGCGCTGGCCTCCGTGATATCCCCCCTTCCATCCTATCCCCCGCCCACGATCTACCAGGAGGCGGCCTACATAGATACGGCGGTGAGCATAGCCAGGATAAGCCCCGTCTACGTCTACTCGGAGATCTCCGCAGTGCTGCTTAACCCATACGTAGTCACCCTCTCCCCCGTCTACGTATACAGCTCCAGGATGCCGGCCGCGCAGCTGGGGGTATCCCAGAGCCTCGCCCTCGCCCTGCCGGACGTCTCAGCGCTCATGGCCGCCCTCTCGGTCTTCTCGATACTATCATTCATCGCCTTCATGAGGATGGAGATCCGGGCCAGGTGGGAGTGAGCGTCCCACCGCTATAAATGCCGGATGGTCCCACGGTGGGGTTCGAACATCCAAGTGCGGCCGTTGAGGGGCGGCGCGGGGAGAGATGGCTCTCCGGCGTCCGCGCGCTGCCTCAGTTGCGCGAAGCGGTCGCCAGCATGGCCCCCTTGACGAGGTCCGCCTCCTCGTCTGCCGGATAGGACTCCGATTCCACGACCTCGAGGGCCTCCTCGAGGTACGATCTTGATCTCTCCGGATCCCTTTCCCTGTAGAGGTACGAGAGCGCCAGGAGCCGCATGGCCAGCTGGGGCATCTTCGAGGGATCCCGGGAGGCGGCCTCCCTGTATTGGCCCAGCCTCCCCTCGAGGTAGCTTGCTGGATCGGATCCCGGGGGCGCGTCCACCAGCGCGCGCACGCTCGACCGCTGCGATTGACCGCGCCCGCGCACCCCGTAGATGATGCCCAGCGCCGCGATGACGAGC
>CAYFJD010000022.1:0-11776 GCA_964343285.1 uncultured Nitrososphaerales archaeon | reverse complement strand
CTTCCACCGAGCCGTTTTTATTCGAACCCCCCTTGGGGAGGCCGTGCTCAGGAGCTCCGAGATAAAGGAGGGCCCCGAGAGGGCGCCGCACAGGTCCCTCTTGAGGGCGACCGGCCTCGGCGACGACGACTTCAGGAGGCCGTTCATAGGGATAGCGAACAGCTACTCCGAGGTCGTCCCGGGGCACGTGCACCTGAGGTACCTTGCGGAGTACGTTAAGATGGGAGTGCGCGCCGGCGGAGGGGTCCCGTTCGAGTTCAACACGATCGCCGTGGACGACGGCATAGCGATGGGGCACTCCGGCATGAAGTACTCCCTCCCCTCGCGCGAGGTCATAGCGGACTCGATAGAGGTGATGGTGAACGCCCACAAGTTCGACGGCCTCGTGCTGCTGACGAACTGCGACAAGATAACGCCCGGCATGCTCATGGCGGCCGCCAGGCTGAACCTCCCCACGGTGGTGGTCACCGGGGGCCCGATGGCGGCGGGCATCTGGAGGGGGAGGAAGGTCGGCCTCGTCGACGTCTTCGAGGCGGTCGGGAGCTACAGGGCGGGGAAGATGAGCCTGGAGGAGCTGGAGGAGCTGGAGAGGGTGGCGTGCCCGGGCCCCGGGTCCTGCAGCGGCCTCTTCACCGCAAACAGCATGGCCGTGATAGCGGAGGCCATCGGGCTCTCGCTCCCCTACACGGCGACGGCGCTCGCCGTGAGCGCCGAGAAGAAGGAGATAGCCAGGAGGGCGGGCGAGACCGTGGTCGAGCTCGTCCGGCGGGGGGAGAGCATATCCAAGTTCCTCACGAGGAAGAGCCTGGAGAACGCGATAGCGGTGGACATGGCGCTGGGCGGCTCGACGAACACGGTCCTCCACCTGCTCGCGATCGCGAGGGAGGCGGGCCTGGAGCTGGACCTGGACGACTTCGACAGGATCGGCAGGAAGGTCCCCCACGTGGCCCCGATCTACCCGGGCGGGCCCTACATGATGGAGGACCTTCACGCCGCCGGCGGGGTGCCCGCGCTCATGAAGTCGATATCGAAGTTCCTCCACCTGGACGCCCCCACCGTCTCCGGCAAGACCGTCGGCGAGATAATCGAGGGGGCCGCGGTGAAGGACAGCTCCGTGATAAGGGGGCCCGAGAACCCTGTGCACGCCGAGGGCGGCATAGCGATATTGAGGGGCTCGCTCGCGCCGAGGGGCGCGGTCGTGAAGACCGCCGCCATATTGAGGGAGAACCTGCGCTTCAGGGGGCCCGCGCGCGTCTTCGACTCGGAGGAGGAGGCCTACCGCGCCATAGTCGGGGGCGACATAGCGAAGGGGGACGTCGTCGTCATACGCTACGAGGGGCCGAGGGGAGGGCCCGGCATGAGGGAGATGCTGTCGCCGACGTCCGCGATCGTTGGGATGGGGCTGGCCTCCGACGTGGCGCTCGTGACGGACGGCCGCTTCTCGGGCGGCACGAGGGGGCCGTGCGTTGGGCACGTGGCGCCCGAGGCGGCCGTGGGCGGGCCAATAGCCCTCCTGAGGGACGGCGACGTGATAACCATAGACGTGGAGGGGAGGAGGCTGGACGTGGAGCTGTCGGAGGGGGAGCTGGAGGAGAGGAGGAAGGGGTGGAGGCCCCCGGAGAAGCTCAGGGGCATAGGGGGCGTGCTATCCAGGTACGCGTCGCTCGCCTGCCAGGCCGACGAGGGGGCCGTGCTCCGCTGCCCGGAGGGATATGCGCGAGCGCTTAATTAGGCGGCCCCCGCTCCCGGAGGACGTTGGATCTGGACGTCGAGGTCCTGGACACGACGCTGAGGGACGGCGCCCAGGCAAGCGGCGTCTCCTTCACGCTCCAGGACAAGCTGAGCATAACGGAGAAGCTGGACGAGCTCGGGATATCGTATATAGAGGGGGGTTGGCCGGGCTCCAACCCGAAGGACCTGGAGTACTTCTCGAAGGTCAAGGAGCTGGGGCTCTCGAGGTCCGAGGTCGTGGCCTTCGGGTCGACCAAGCGCAGGGGTATAAGGGCCGAGGACGACCAGAACCTGAGGGCGATCCTGGGCGCGGACGTGAGGACGGCCGTCATAGTCGGCAAGTCCTGGACCCTCCACGTGAGGAAGGTGCTCGGAGCCGCGCTCGAGGAGAACCTGGAGATGGTGGCGGACTCCATAGAGTACCTGCGCGCGCACGGGCTCCGCGTGATATTCGACGCGGAGCACTTCTTCGACGGGTACAAGGAGGACCCCGACTACGCGCTCAAGGTCCTGAGGGCGGCGGAGGAGGCCGGGGCGGAGAGGCTCGTGCTGGCGGACACGAACGGCGGGTCGCTCCCCCACGAGGTGGCGCGCATCGTGGGGGAGGTCAGGCGCCAGGTCCACGCGCCCCTGGGGATACACGCGCACAACGACTCGGGCAACGCCGTCGCCAACACCATAATGGCGGTCGTGGAGGGGGCGCGCCACGTCCAGGGGACCGTGAACGGGATAGGGGAGAGGTGCGGGAACGCGGACCTCGTCCAGGTGCTCCCGGCCCTCGTGCTCAAGATGGGGCTGAGGGCGCTCAGGACCGACGCCCCCAGGGAGGAGCAGCTGCGGGGGCTCACCGCGCTCTCGCGCCACGTGTACAAGCTCCTCAACATGCCCGAGAACCCCTACCAGCCGTACGTGGGGAGCAGGGCCTTCTCGCACAAGGGCGGGATACACATAGACGCCATACTGAAGGAGCCCAGGAGCTACGAGCACCTGGACCCGGAGCTGGTGGGCAACTACAGGAGGATAGCCATCAGCGAGCTCTCGGGCAGGGCGGCGCTCCTGAACGAGGCCAAGAAGCTGGGCCTCGAGGTCGACAAGGACGACCCGGCCCTGGCCAGGGCGCTCGAGGAGATAAAGAGGCTGGAGGCGGAGGGCTACTCCCTGGAGGACTCCGACGCCACCATAGGCCTGATACTCATGAGGAACATGGGCCTGAAGACGGACCTGCTCGACGTGGTGTACTGGAGCGTCGACGTCTCGAGGGAGGAGAGCGGCGAGGTGGAGTCAATCGCGGACGTCATAGTGAAGTTCGGCGACCAGGTGAGGCACGGACGCGGAAGGGGGGTCGGGCCCGTCCACGCGCTCGACAGCTCCATGAGGAGCGCGGCCGGCAGGCTCGCGGAGGAGCTCTCCAAGGTGACCCTGGTCAACTACAAGGTGAGCGTGGTGGACAGCGTGGAGGGCACCGCCTCCAAGGTCCGCGTGTACGTGGAGTTCTCCGACGGGCGGCGGAGGTGGGCCACGACCGCCCTCTCGAGGAACATCGTGGAGGCCAGCTTAAACGCGCTGGTCGACGGCTACAACTACATACTGCTGATGACCCGCGCGAGGGAGCGCGGGATCCGTCAAGCTTAATTCGGCCGCGCGCCAGATTCCGGGCGTGGCATCGCCCAGCGACCCGTGCTCCTGGCGCGAGGACGCGAAGCTCGCCCTCTCCGCGTACGTCCTCCTCCTCCTCAGGAGGGGGAGGCTGGGGAGGAAGGGGCTGGCCGGGCTCCTGGACGTGGGGGAGGCGACGGGGAGGACGATATTGTCCAAGCTCAAGGCGGCCGGGCTCGCGGGATCCGACCGGGGCGGGGCTTACCTGACGGCCGAGGGCGAGGCGGAGGCCGGCTCCCTGTCAAACTTGGTGGAGCTGGCGGAGGCCGAGCTCCCCGAGCGCTACGGGGGGGCGACCGCCTGCCTCATAATCAAGGACTCGTGCGAGGGGTTGGGGAGCGCCGTGGTCCACAGGGACGAGGCCGTGAAGGGGGGCGCCGACGGCGCGCTGATACTGGTAAGGAGGGGCGGCAGGCTCGTTTTCCCGGACTCCAGCTACGAGTACCCCGTGAGGGTGGTCCCGGAACCCCCCGAGGGCGCCTGCGTGCTGATCACGTGGGCCAGCTCCAGGGCCCAGGCGGTGAACGGCGCCATGAGGGCGGCCGGCTCCATACTCTGCGCGTCGAGGAGGCGCGGCGCGGCCCCCTAGGATCGCGGGCGCGCACAATTTTTAATTATACTCGGAGCAGGCGGGGCATGGCCCAGGGCAGGAAGGCGAAGAGGAGCGCGGTGGAGAAGGGGAAGGAGCTGGAGGACCTCGTGGAGAGGGTGGCGGAGGAGCACGGATGGACCGTGGAGAAGAGGCGTAAGTACGGCGACCGCATCCTCGACCTGGTCCTCACGAAGGGGGGCACGGTGTTCATAGTCCAGAGCAAGAACACGGATCAGGCCATGCCGTCGGACGTCAGCCAGGCCAGGAAGGACTTCGAGGAGTACGTGAGGTGGCTCCTGGAGGAGAAGTTCGGCATAACGGTCGTCCCCGTTCTGATCTCCAGGTCATTCAGCGAGGGCGCCAGGAAGAGGGCGAGGAGCTACGGGGTTCTGCTGTACACGGTGGACGAGCTGGAGGACCTCCTGGCCGGCAAATAGCGTCGATCCCTGACGTCCTCGCCGCCGCTGAACACGTTCGCGAGCGCCGATGAAAGGGTGATGAAGCCGCTCTTGGTGACGGCCGAGACGGGGATGGGCCTCTCGATGTAGCCGCCCTTCGCCAGCACGGAGAGTATCCTGCGGTGCATGAGGTAGGCATCGCCGTCGGAGCCGCCGATTATCGCCTCCTCGAGCTCGGAGGGCCTCGAGGCCCACGCCAGCAGGCGGTGCGCCTGATCCTCTATCATGTCGACCTTCGTCAGCAGCCGGATGAAGGGGATTGTGAAGCGCAGCTTCACCGAGGCGGCCAGCAGCTGCATCGAGACGTAGTTCAGGGGGTTCGAGACCAGCCAGCCGTCCATGAGGAAGAGCATCGCCTTCGCGGTGCCCGGGAACTGCTCGACTATCAGGGGCCCGCTGGGCCTGTAAACGAACGGCTCCATCTGGCCCGGGGTGTCCACCAGGACGTAGTCCGGGGAGGCCTCCCTCAGCTCCTCCACGAGCTCGTTCAGCCTGGCGGCCGTCAGGTCCACCGCGAGCATTAGGGCGCCGTTGGGCCCCAGCTCGTACTTCTCCATGAGCTCGTCCAGGCTCACGAGGGAGCGGACGTCCGCGTCGGGCTCGTAGGGCAGCCTGCGGGCCCCGGGATCCAGGTTGACGGCGTAGACGTCCCAGCCCTTCCCCTCCAGCCACTCCTTGAGGGCTGACGTGAGCAGGCTCTTCCCCGAGCCCGCGGTCCCTACGAGGAACACTACGTACATGGCGACGATTGAGGAGGGGGCGGCGCAAAAGCTTTGGGTTCCCCGCGCGCTACTTCTTCTTGCTCGATATCCACCACTCCAGGTATTCCTCCTCCCTCGGCCTCTCGCGCGCCGCCGACCTCTTCTTCTCCCTCAGGGCGCTCAACTGGGCCCTCGTGGCGTACAGGCCGCAGGAGGTGCAGCTGTAGTAGCCGGTCACCGGATCGTAGATCAACCTGCCGCCGCACTCGGGGCACACCAGGCTCGACAACGTTGGAGCCCGCTGAAGCCTATAATAAATAGTTAACCTCGGCTTGGGGCCGTGAGGGACCTGGTGGTGATCGAGGGACCGCGCGCCACCTCCCTGACGAGGGCGCTGTCGGAGCGCCTCAGGGCCAAGGCGTACAGGTGGGACGAGGTGAAGGGGGAGGAGGTGGAGGGCATGGAGGTCCTGCTCGTCCACCCGGTGGCCGAGCCGTTCGAGCGGTACCTGGAGAGCGCGCTCTCCATCTCCGAGAGGGCTTCGAGGGGGGCGCGCAGGATGGTCCTGGCCGTCCCCTACATGGGCATAAGGGCCTCCGGGAGGGCGCTGCAGTACCTGGCCGGCGGCCTCGATCTGGTGGGCGCCGACCACGTGGTGATGGCGGACCCCTCGCCTGAGGTGATCGCGGCGATCAAGACCCCGCTCGTCGCCGTGTCCGCCTACCCCGGGATCGCGGGGTGGCTCTCCGGGAGGTTGGCGGGGGCGCGCGTGGCGGCGCCCCCGAGGCTGGAGAACAGGGCGGAGGCGTTCGCGGAGCTCGTGGGGGCCGAGCTCAGGATCCTGCCGGGGGACAGGCCGGAGGAGCTGGGGGAGCTGGACGGGGAGGTCCTCCTGTGGGACCTGGTGACCTCCTGCGAGGAGCTGGGGGAGCTGGCGGGCCTCCGCGCGGCCTACTACGCCATACCGCACGTGGGGTGCGGCGAGCCCCTCGGGGGCATAGGCGATCGCGTGGTCGCGTCGGACAGCGTCGACAACCCGTATTCGAAGGTGACCCTCGCGGACGCGCTCGCGGGCGCCGTGCTAACCATCTGATCCGGCGGAGAGGGGACCCTTCAGTTCCCTCATGTGGCGGCCGGAGCCGCCGTTGACGACCTTCAGGACCTCGGCCACTATGGATAGGGCGATCTCGCCGGCGCTCCCTCCACCGAGGTCCAGGCCGGCGGGCGTGTGCAGCCTCTCGCGTATCAGCTCCGCGGGGATCCCCCTCCTGAGCAGCTCCTCGACTGACGCGCGCGCCCTCCTCTCGCTGGCCATGAGGCCCACGTACCTAGCCCCCTTCCTCAGCGCCTTCTCGACGACGTCCACGTCGTACGGGCTCCCGCCCTCGTTGGCAACGACGACGATCCCGCCCTCGGCGAGCACGCCGTCCAGGGATTCCAGCGGGGCCGTCGGCTCATCCGGTTGGCCGGGCCCCTCCGAGACGTGCACGACCTGCATCCCGGCGTCCCTCGCCAGGCGCGCCACGGAGGCCGCGATGGGCCCGGAGCCCACAACTATTAGGCTGCGGGAGGGGCCTATCACCTCCAACAGGATCCTGCGGTCCCCCTCCACGATCTCGGCCCTGCCCGACTTGGGCGCCATCGCGTAGAACCTCAGGTGGTCTCTGGATCCGGTTATCAGGACGCCCTCGGATATCAGGCTCCTGGTGACCTCGCTCCCCCGCACCTCCGTCACTACGACCACAGTCCTTCCCATGGACGTTAGGTAAGCCACGTGCGGGAACACGTCGCACGACGACACGCGCGGTTTCGACCGCGTTCCCAAATATAAGTCTTGCATTAAACCCAAAATCAAAACTTTATTGTTTAAAACCGCGCCGCGAAGGTTAAACCGCGCCCGCGCCGCGCGCCGCAACGTGCTGGTGCTGGCCAAGCTCAGCGGCGACAACCCGGACCTGGGCATGGGGGAGGCCAGGGCCCTCTGCGAGTCGATGGCGGGCGGATCGGAGGTCCTGGAGTACCGTCCCCCGTTCGCGGTGCTGGAGTGCCCCAGGGAGGTGGATCTGGGGGGGCTGGGGGGCTTCGTGGCCGAGTCCGGGGCGCTCGTGTGGAGGGGGAGCGTGGAGGCTCTCCGCGGCGCCGAGCTCGAGCTGCCGCCGATCGACGCGCCGGCCAAGGCGGACGCCGAGGGCTTCGGCGCCGAGCTAAACAGGCGCCTCGCGGAACTCCTGGGGGAGAGGCTCCTGGAGGCAGGGGCCGAGGTGGACGTGAGGAGGCCCGGCCTCGTGCTGAAGGCGTACCGCGTCGGCGATTCGGCCTACGTTGCGCTCATCCGCCCCCACAAGGGCAAGTGGCGGGCCAAGGACCTGAGGGAGAGGCCCTACCGCCACCCCTCGATGCTGGCGCCCAGGCTGGCGCGCGCCCTGGTCAACCTTAGCAGGCCGAGGGCCGGAGGGATACTGCTGGACCCCTTCTCCGGGACCGGCGGCGTGCTCATAGAGGCGAAGGACGTGGGCTGCATCCCGGTGGGCGTGGACCTGGATTGGCGCATGGCGCGGGGATCCCTGAGGAACGCGCGGTGGGCCGGGCTGGTGGGGGGAATAGTGAGGGGGGACGCAAGGGATCTGCCGATACGCCGCGCGGACTGCGTGGCATCGGACCTCCCCTACGGCAGGATGAGCAGCGCGATGGGGTCCACGACCGAGGAGCTCCTGCAGCGCCTGGTGGAGGAGCTCCCGGGCCTCCTCGGGGCGGGCGCGCACGCTGCCCTCATGGTCAGGGAAAGGGTCAGGCCGGCGTCCGCCGACGGTGTAAAACTCCTGGAAACGTATTTACACAGGGTTAACAACGCGCTGATCAGGAAGATACTGGTGTACAAGGTGACCGGGCGCTGAGCGCGCACGAGGTGATCTTCCTCGGCACCGCGTCCGCGTCGCCCGGCTACGGGAGGAGGTTGCCGGCCATCCTCCTGAGGTCCGGGGACGCCTACTTCATGCTCGACTGCGGCGAGGGCACCCAGTACTCGATGCAGGAGCTGGGGCTGAGGTACGTCAACAAGAGGCTCTGCATAATGGTCTCGCACATGCACGGGGACCACGTGCTCGGGATCCCCGGGTTCCTCCTCAGCCTCAGCCTCTCCGGGAGGACCCGGGAGGTGCGCCTCATAGGGCCAAGGGGCCTGAGGGGGTTCCTGAGGACGGCCCTGGAATACATGAGGGCCGAGCTCACGTTCGAGCTGGAGTTCCAGGAGGTCAGGGACGGCGCCGAGTTCAGCGCGTGCGGGGCCACCGTGAGGGCCGCGCTGGGCAGGCACACGGCCCCGAACTACGCCTACAGGATCGAGTTCAGGAGGCCGGGGAAGTTCCACCCGGAGAGGGCCAGGGCCCTGAACGTGCCGGCCGGCCCGCTGTGGAAGGAGCTGCAGGAGGGGAGGCCGGTGAAGGTGGGGGGACGGATGGTCATGCCGGAGGAAGTCATGGATCCGCTGGAGGTGAGGACGTCCATAGCTTACTCCGGCGACACGCGCCCCGCGCGCAGGCTGATCGAGCTCTTCAGGGGGGTCGACCTGCTAATACACGAGGCGACGTTCTCGGAGCGCGACCGCGAAAGGGCGGTGGAGAACCTCCACTCGACCGCCAGGGAGGCGGCGAGGGTGGCGGCCAGGGCCGGGGCCAAGCACCTTGTCCTCACGCACTTCAGCAATAGGTACAGGGACCTGGAACCCCTGCTGGAGGAGGCGAGGAGGGTGTTCCGGGAGACGTACCTGGCCAAGGAGGGGAGGACGTTCGTCCTAACGCCTGAGGGACTCCTCCTCAGGGACGAGCCACTCGATGAGCGAATCTAGGTCGTCGGACTCCAACCTTAGCACTATCGGCCCGAGGGGCGACTCCTCCTCGGACTCCACGAAGGATATCAGGCCCACGTAGGCGGCCTGCTTGTTTATGTACACGTGGGTGCGGTTGCCGACCCTGTTCTCCAGGAGGAGCCTGCGGAGGACGGCCATGACGCGCCTGTACCTGGCCTGCTCGCGCAGCGCCAGGAGGGACTGGGCGCCGGCGGCCTCCACCGTTATCAGGCGGTCCTCCACCCTCTCCGTGACCTCCCCCGTCCGCCTCCCTCCCAGCACGTTCATCACGGCGCGCATGACCTTGGAGGCGTCCTCGCTGGGGTTGAGCCACGCCTCCACCCTAACCTTGACCTCGACGTTCGGGGGCGCCCTCAAGCTCGGCCACCCAGGACCTCACGAGCTCGACCGCGCTCTCCCCGAGCTGGTCCTTGGTTATGCGCTCGTTGACTATCATGCCGTCGGCCAGCGCTATGACCTCGCCTATCCTGAGCGCGAGCTCCGCCGAGTCCCTCGAGCGGAACTCCTCCCACGTCCTGGGGTCGTCCTGCCTCCCCCTCCT
The DNA here is from genome assembly GCA_964343285.1 of uncultured Nitrososphaerales archaeon. Classification (GTDB taxonomy): domain Archaea; phylum Thermoproteota; class Nitrososphaeria; order Conexivisphaerales; family Conexivisphaeraceae; genus Conexivisphaera. Next base: position 2,232 of record CAYFJD010000022.1, on the reverse strand, counting down.
CCTCAGGTACTCGAAGCGCCTGGCTGGGGACGCGTGGATCGCCAGCACCTTAACCCTCCCGAGCTTCCCCAGGTGCGCGACCTCCTCGGGCGACCTTATCCCGTCTATCACCACGACGCGCCCATCCATGGAGGTTATCCTGGGCTCGAGCAGGACCGCCAGGGCGGCCGGCCCGTACTCCTTCCTCACGAGCTCCATCACGCGCAGCTGGCTCTCGAGCCCCGGCGGGAGGCCGCGCCTGCGGACCTCCTCCCTTATCACGTCCCCCATGGATACCACGCCGTAGCCGATCCCGGAGAGGTAGCCCGCGGCGGTCGTCTTCCCCGCGCCGGGCATGCCCGTTATCCCCACTATGATGGGCGCGTCGTCCATCGCGCCCGGTGCTGCGCCCCCCGGAATTTTTAGTTTAGGCCGCGCCCGACCCCGCGGGCGCTCCGTTTAAAACCATGGGGCATGTTGGTTGATCGTATGCCGATCAGGTGCTTCGTCGCGGTGGACGTCAAGCTGGAGGAGGAGGGCCTGAGGGCCTACCGCACGATAAGGGGGGAGCTCGAGGCGAATTTCAAGGTGAAGCCCGTGGAGGAGGGGAACCTTCACCTGACGCTCAGGTTCATCGGGGAGGTCGACGAGGGGACCGTCCGCAGGATAGCCGAGGCCCTCAGGGCGGTCAAGTACCATCCCTTCACCGCCTCCCTGAAGGGACTCGGGGCCTTCCCGTCCCCCAGCAACCCGCGCGTCATCTGGATAGGCGTGGAGGAGGGGGAGGAGGACCTCAGGGAGCTGAGGAACCGCGTCGAGAGGGCCCTCAGGGGGATAGTGCCGAGGGACGAGGAGGGGTTCACCGCACACCTCACGATCGCCAGGTTGAAGGGGAGGGCCCCGCGCGCCATGGACCTCCTCAAGGAGTACGGGGACTTCGACTTCGGCAGGCTCAACGTCTCCGAGTTCAAGCTGAAGAGGAGCGTCCTCACGAGGACCGGGCCCACGTATTCGGACATAGAGGTGTATCCGCTGGTTGAGGGCGGAGGAGGTAGTGGAGAGGGTTAAGGCGAGGCTCAGGCCACCCCGGGAGGAGGTGGAGAGGGCCAGGAGGGCGGCGGAGAGGGCGCTGGAGGGCGCGTCCCGCGCGCTCGCGGAGCTGGGGATCGACGGCGAGGCGAGGCTGGGGGGCTCCTACGCCCACGGCACCTGGCTCGCGGGCAACGCGGACGTCGACGTGTTCCTGCTCCTCCCGCCCGGGACGGACCTGGAGGGGGAGGGCCTGAGGGCCGCCCTCAGGGCGCTCGAGCTGATGGGGGCCGAGCGCGTGGAGAGGAAATACGCTGAGCACCCCTACCTGAGCGGAAAGGTGGAGGGGATAGACGTGGAGGTCGTCCCGTGCTACAGGGTGCAGCGCGGGCAGTGGCTGAGCGCCGCCGACAGATCCCCGTACCACACGGAGTACCTGCTGGCCAGGCTGACGGACGCGCTGAGGGACGAGATAAGGGCGGCGAAGGCCTTCATGAGGGCCCAGGGCATCTACGGGGCCGAGATAAAGGTGCGCGGGTTCAGCGGGTACCTGGTGGAGGTCCTGGTCCTGAAGTACGGCAGCCTGATCGGGCTCATGAGGGCCGCGGCCTCCTGGAGGAGGGGCGAGGTGATAGCGCTCGAGGAGCCCCCGGAGGACGTCCTCAAGCGCCACGAGGGGGCGCTCATAGTGGTGCCGGACCCCGTGGATCCCAGGAGGAACCTGGGGGCCGCGGTCTCGGCCTCGAGCCTCGGCATCTTCATCGCAGCGTCCGAGGCCTTCCTGGACGACCCCAGCGAGGAGTTCTTCGAGAGGCAGGTGGTCCTGGGGAGGGCGCTCGGGTTGGAGGAGGTCGCCTCGAGCGCCCTCACGGTCGTGATGGACAAGCCCCGGGAGCCGGAGGACGTGCTGTGGGGCGAGCTCTGGAGGACGGCGAGGGGGCTGTCGCGCTACCTGCAGTCCAGGGGCTTCGAGGTGGTCGCCTACTCCGCGGGGGAGGACGAGGGGACCATCGCGATATCCTTCCTCCTGGACGACCTGAGGTGCTGCCGCGTGGAGGTCAGGAGGGGGCCGCACATTCTGATGGCGGAGGCGCGCAGGCGCTTCCTCGAGGCGTCGAAGGGGAGGGGGCCGATCTGGGTCGACGATGAGGGCCGCATGTTCTCCGTGCGCATGGTCGAGGGCAGGAACGCGGTCGACGAGCTGCGCGCGGCGCTGGCGGACCC
>CAYFJD010000021.1:0-11789 GCA_964343285.1 uncultured Nitrososphaerales archaeon | reverse complement strand
ATCAGGGAGCGCGCGACGACGCTGGGGGGACTCCTCTACCTCCGCTCCCGGGGGCGCGGGGACTCTGGATACGAGCTCAGGGCCACGGTGGCCGCGGTCCTCGGATACATGCTCGACGGCATGGACACGATGGTGCTCTCACTCACCCTCACCGCCCTGGGCGCGGCCTTTGCGCTGAGCTCCGCGGAGCAGGGCCTCCTCGGGTTCGTGCTCACGGGCGGGATGGTGGTCGGCGGCTACACGTTCGGGATCTTGGCGGACAGGTTCGGCAGGGTGCGCACCTTCACCTACTCGATCCTGATCTACTCGGTCTTCACGGCGCTCACGGCCGCGGCCACGGGATATCCCTGGCTCCTCGTGACCAGGTTCCTGAGCGGGGTCGGGACGGGCGCCGAGTACGGGATAGGCATGACCCTGATGTCCGAGGCGTTCCGCGCGAGGTGGAGGGGGATGGGCTCCACGTTCGTCTCCATGGGCTGGACGGTCGGCGCGGTCATCGCGACCGCCCTCGCGCTCCTCCTGATGCCCCTCTACGGGTGGAGGGCCATGTACCTCATAGGCGTGGCGCCCGCGCTCCTCGCGGCGTACGTCAGGTGGAGGGTCCCCGAGTCACCCAAGTGGGTGGAGAGCGCGAGGGAGAGGAAGGGCGCCGGGATCCCGCTCCGGGAGCTCTTCTCGAGGGAGTACCTGAGGTTCACCGCGGTCTTCCTGGTGATAGCGATAGTCGCCGAGATGGGCTACTGGGGTATCATGACGTGGCTGCCGTCCGCGCTCCTCACGGAGTATCACATAGCGTTCGCCCGGACGATATACGTGCTCCTCGCGACCGACGGGATGATACTCCTCGGGATGCTCGTCTTCGGCCTGATCTCCGACGTCGTGGGGAGGAGGGTCGCGATAAGCGCGGGGTTCGCTGGGATGGCGCTCTCAGCGGCGTACTTCGCGATGTCCAGGACGGCGTCCCAGCTGCTCGTCGCCTCCCTGCTCACCGGGTTCTTCGTCAACTCCTACTTCACGATCTTCGGGGCGCTCTTCTCGGAGCCCTATCCGACCCACGCCAGGTCCACCGCGGTCAACTTCGTCTTCAACACGGGGAGGGGGTTCGGCGGCATCGCGCCCCTGCTCATCGGGATCTTGGCACCCGCCTTCCGCATATCCGGGGTCATAGGGATGTTCTCCATCCTCTTCGTGGTCGCGGCGCTCGCCATATGGGTGGTGCCCGAGACCAAGGGGATCCAGCTGCGTCGATCTCCCCTGCCACCTACTCCGGGTCCACGTATGCTATCCTGTCCACCCTGCGGTACGGGATCCTCTTAGCGTCGATGCCCACGTGTCGGCTCCTCCTCCAGGACCCTGAGATCGGCCATCGACGCGTATGGGCGCTCGCAGGCTGCGTCACGCCCCCGGGGGCATCGCCTATGGACCATCGCCGTCGATTACTCGTTCACGTTAATATTCGTCGCCCGACCGAGGTCCCCTTTGGGGATGGAGATGGACGAGCACGCCGCGCCCGGGGCAATGGCCGGGATGGGATTGCCTCCCGGCCAGAGGTGGATCAGGAGGTTCACCCGCTACTCCGCGCTTTCCCCGCCGAAGGTCGACATCGATAGCTACAGGCTCCGCGTGGCCGACGTCGAGCTGAGCTATGGGGAGCTGCTCGATATGATCGACTTCAGGGGGGAAGGATGGACTTCCACCGCGTCACCGGGCGAAGCGTCGCCGGCGTGAAGATGGAGGGCGTAACATTCAGGGAGCTGGGCAGGATCGCGAAGCCCCGCGGCAGGTACGCGTCCTTCACGCCGGTGGACGGCTACACGTCAATAGTGCCCATCGAGGACTACGTGAAGGGTATACTTCCACTCAAGATTGAGGGCAGGCCCCTATCCTACGAGGATTCCCCGCCAGGCCCTTCTTCGAGCACCCCTACGCCTGGAAGTCCGCCAAGTGGCTCCGGAGCGTAGATTTCCTCGACGACTACGTGGACAGCTACTGGGAGGCCAAGGGCTACCACGAGCGCGGGAACGTCTTGCTGGAGGAGCGCTTCAAGGACTCCGGGGGTAGACACCCCGCGAGGCCCTCCCTGCGCCCCGGGGTCCCCGGCGGGCGCCAACGCCCCCTCCGGTTCTCTGGCCGAGGACTCCGCGCCACATATCGCCCTAGGGTCCAGATCTGCGCGAGGTTTGCGCATCATTCGCACTTTGATTTGGAATAGGCTAGTATTCGACCACGATGGTCCTAGTTGCGACCGCGGTGGTCCTGGCCGTGATCGCCGCGGGGATTGTCGGTAGGGCGCTTGACCGAGGGCAGGGGCATCGTCCATCGCGAGGGAGGCCCCCGCTCCCTGCCCGAGGGTCAATCGCCCGGCGGACCTCCGAGGTTTGCGAAGAACTAAAAACCGCGCCGCGCGACCTAGCGTTACGTGTCGAAGCCCGACCACGGGATCGAGGAGCTGGCCAGGTGGATATCCTCATCCAAGTGCACGGTGGCGCTGACCGGCGCGGGCGTCTCCACGGCCAGCGGTCTCCCGGACTTCAGGGGGCCCTCGGGCATCTGGAGGAGGCTCGACCCCTCCAAGTTCGAGATAGACGCGTTCTACGAGGACCCGGACTGGGTGTGGCGCATGTTCGTGGAGCACTTCCTGCCGGACGTCGACCTCAGGCCGAACCCCGCGCACGTCGCGCTCGCGGAGCTCGAGTCCATGGGCAGGCTGTGCGCCGTGATCACGCAGAACGTGGACGGGCTCCATCAGAAGGCGGGGAGCTCGAGGGTCATAGAGCTGCACGGCTCGTCGGCGAACGCCATATGCACGACGTGCGGCCGCAGGGTGGAGATCTCGGCCGCGGTCGCCCAGGTTAAGTCCACCGGCAGATCTCCCCGGTGCCCGTCCTGCGGCGGCCTCCTGAGGCCCGGCGTCGTCTTCTTCGGGGAGTTGCTCCCGGCCGACGCCCTCCGCGAGGCCATTAAGTACTCCGAGATCTCGGACGTCTTCATGGCTATAGGCACCTCGCTCACCGTCTCCCCGGCGAACACCCTCCCGCTGAGGGCGAAGCTCAACGGCGCCAAGCTGGCCATATTGAACGGGGAGGAGACCGAGATGGACGAAGAGGCGGACCTCGTGATAAGGGGGAGGGTGGAGGAGCTCCTCCCCCGCCTTGTTCAGGAGGTCCGCCGCCTGGCAGGTGAGCGAGCGCAGATATCGGAGAGGGGGCATCCGTCGCACCTGGGCGCCCTGAGCGAACAGTACGCCCTCGCGACGCTCACGAGCCCCGCGTGCATGAGCTTGTACGCGTAGAGGTCGCGCGGCAGCGATCCCTCGACGGCGGCCCTCCACGCCTCGTATCCCCCTGCGACCTCCATTCCCACCCTGGACAGCACGCGGACGCTAAGCCTGCTGGCCGGCCAGATGAGCCTGTTGCACCCGAACAGGAGGACGCTGTCGGCCGTCTCCTTGCCTATGCCCCTCACCGAGAGCAGGAGATCCCTGTCGCAGAGCCCCCCTGGCCTACCGCGGACGGCCCTGGCCAATTCGACCAGCCTCCTGGACTTCTCCAGCGGCATCCCCGACCTCTTTATCAGGCCCGCCAGGAGCGCCGGATCCGCGGCCGCCAGCGCGTCCATGTTCAACATGCCGTGGAGCCTCAGCTCCTCCAGGGAGGCGAGGGCCGAGCTCCAGCGGGAGAGCTGCACCAACACGGCCGAGATCGCTATCTCCTCGGCGCTCCCTAGCCCTCCCCACCACCTGGGGGACCTCGGGTCGGATGGGTACCATCCGTAGGTCGGGAGGAGGGAGTCCTTCACGCGCTCTATCCTGCGGAGGACCTCGAGCGGGACGTCCACGCGTCCCTCCCTTCTAGTAGCTTGAAACATATCGTTTACTTTCCGGCCGATATCTATGGCGTGCGGGAGCAGTCGGCGGGCGAAGCGCCAGCGGCCCTACTTGCCTGCGCGGGATTTCGCGTCCCCGCGTCAGGGATCTAACCCCTACTCATTATAAATCCGATCGGCTAGGAATACGCGTGATCCCGGATCGGGAGAGATACCCGGTGGGAGCGCGCGAGGTGATCGCATGAGAGGCTCCTGGAAGCTCGCGTATTGGCCCCTAGCCTGGGCGGGGTCGCTCGCCGTACCGGCGCTCTCGTGCCCGCAGAGGCTCCACGGCCCCGCGTATTGGACGTCGCTCGCCCTTGGGCTCGTGATAACTTCCTTGGGAGTCGCCTACGCGTCCGTGGCCGGCAGGACCCTCAGGTTGCTGGGCCACAGCCGGCCGGGCGGGGGCCCGTGGCCCGATAGGCTCGTCACCTCAGGGATATACTCCTGCATGAGACACCCGCAGCACATGGGGCTCGCGATGGCCCCCGTGGGGCTCGCGCTCCTGTCCGGCTATCCGGCCGCAATCGTCGGATCCGGATGGTCCGCCGCGGCCGCCCTGGCTTTCGTCCTGTTAGTGGAGGAGCCGGAATGCCGCTCCAAGTTCGGCCAAGAATACGCGGAGTACGCGTCCTCCGTGCCGCCCTTCTCCACGGATCCTAGGTGCCTGCTGAGGGGCATCTCCTTCATACGCGAGTTGTCCGGCGCGCCTGGGCGCGGCACGGACGCAGCCGAGGGGGCACGGGAACCCTCGCGGACGCGGATCCGCGTCCGCCAACGGCGCTTTTCCTGCAACGCTTAATAGAACCTCGTTACTTTGGCCCCCGTTGGGTGCGCCCATCCTCAGGGTCTCCAACCTCAGGATCAGGTACGGGCAGAAGGTCGCCGTGGACGGGATATCGTTCCAGGTCATGCCGGGCGAGGTCTACGGACTCTTGGGCCCCAACGGCGCCGGGAAGACCTCCACGATAAAGGCCGTGGTGAACCTGGTGGAGTACGAGGGCGAGATAGACCTCCTGGGGAACGGTAGGCCGAGGGGGAAGTTGCTGAACGAGATCGGGGCCGTCATGGAGTCGCCCGCCGTACTGGAGGCGCTGACCGTCAAGGAGTTCCTCGAACTGGTCGCTTCGATAAGGGGGGTGGAAGGGGATAGATTGGACGCCCTGGTGCGCGCGTTCGACCTGGAGGAATACCTGGGGACCTACATAGCCACGCTTTCCCAGGGCAATAAGCAGAAGGTGGCGATAGTGTCCGCGCTCATGCACAGGCCGAAGCTGCTGATACTCGACGAGCCGTTCAACGCGCTGGACGTCAAGTCCGCTAGGATACTGAAGGAGGTCATACAGAACCACAGGAGGGACGGGGGAGGCGTGCTCTTCTCGACCCACGTGATGGAGATAGCTGAGAAGGTATGCGATAGGGTAGGCATATTGGACAAGGGCAGGCTGATAATGGAGGGCACGACGAGGTCCATAATGGAGCAGGCGCGCGCGGGCTCCCTCGAGGAGGCGTTCCTCAGGGCGATCCACGCGGAGGAGGAGATAAAGGAGCTGGCGGAGGCCCTGTGAAATGGGTAGGAGGCGCCTAACGCTCGAGGAGGCGCTCGCCAGGGAGATACTGTATCAGGGGTTCACCGCCTCCCGGCGGAGCGGCTTCAGACCCTACAATACCCGGAGGGCCCTCTCCAGGGCCTCGCGCATGAAGTACGTGCTGAGCGCGATATGGCTGTTCGTGATGCTGGGCTACTCGTTCGCCCTCCGCGCGTCCAGGTCCTGGTCCCCGCTCGGGGCGACCATGTCCTACTTCGGATTCGGCGGAATGCTCGTGGCCTCCAACCTCCTCCCGGCGGCCTCCGCCGTGCAGGGGTCGTCCTACATAAGGGACGTCATGTACCTCCTCCCGATAGATGAGCAGGAGCTCAGGGCAAAGTTCGCCAGGGCCTTCTTCTCCCTGATCGATTACCCTCTCCTGGCGCTCGTCGCCGGGGCGGTCGCGGCGTCGTGGATTTTGGGCGCGCCCTATCCGGCCTTGGGCGCGGCCTTCGGCTCCGAGGCCGCGATCCTCGTGGCGGAGCTCACGATCTTCGCCCTATCGTCCAGCGCGCGCTCCAGCGGCGGGCTCATCGCGTCGCGCGCAGCGGCGGCGCTCCTTCCCCTGATATTCCTCGTGCCCCTCCTGAGCCCGACGTACATCTCGGCGGGGGGCTATGCCCCCCGGTTCCTCGCGCTCCTCCCCCTGACCTCCGGGGCCTACGTGGGCTCCCCGATCGGGACGGCCTCCGCCGCCCTCTGGCTGGCCCTCCTAGGGTATTACGCGTGGAGGTGGCTGCCGGGCGCGTCCCTGAGGATACTCTACGCGGGCGCGCCCGCCGCCCTCGGGCGCAGGGTCAAGGCCGGCTGGAGCGTCGTCAGGTCGAGGACGCTCGCGATCCTGAGGGCGGACCTCCAGATGGCCTTCAGGTCCGTTTTCGCCTCCGCGCTCCTGGGACCCATAATAGTGTTCGTCGTGTTCCTCGTCGAGTCCTACTCCGTCCCCGCCTCCGCGCTCGCGGCGATGGCCTCGATCTACGGCATAGAGATAGCGTACATCACGATAATCATCCCGTACTCCCTCTACGCGGTGGAGGTGGGCGGGGCCGCCGCCATGAGGTCCCTCCCGATAACGAAAGTGAGCCTGGCCCTCCCGAAGGTCCTCCTGCTGGTGCTGGAGTACTACCTGTTCGAGGGGGCCTTCGTCGCGGCCCTCTGGCTGCGCGGCCTGAGCCCGGTGCACGTGATACCCCTCTTGGCCGGCGTGCTGGCGCCGGCGAGCTCCGTCCCCGCCGCCGGCATCATGTTCGAGGCGACGCTGAGGGAGGGCGGTTCCCTCAGCGCGCTGCAGGCCGTGCTCTACATGCTCGGGGTCTCGGTCCTCGTCGGGATACCCTACGGCGTCTACTACGCCGCGTCGATAATCCTGGGCGATGCGGCCCTCGGGACCGTCGCCATGGTCGTCATCGGGGCCATCGAGTTCTCGGCGCTCATGTACGTGCTTCACACGTACGACGCGTAGCGCGCGTGGAAAAGGCCCCTGAAAAAGGATTTACTGCGGCGGCGCCGCCCGCACGGCGTGCCCAGCTCGTGCAGCTACGAGGCGGCCTTGAGCGAGAGGTCGCTGTCCGCGCTCGATTCCCTCGGGAAAGGGAGGCTCCTCGAGGTCCTGGAGAAGCTCGTGTCGACCCCCACCGTGAACCCGCCGGGCGAGTCCTACGGCGAGATGGTGGAGGTCCTCCACTCGATAATGGAGGACTCCGGCTACGAGGTCAGGGTAGTGGAGGTCCCCAGGGACTACCTTGAGAGGTACATCCCGCAGTACGCCGACAACCCGCGCTACGTGGTGGTAGCGCGCATCGGCTCCGATCGTCCAACGATCCACTTCAACTCCCACTACGACGTCGTGCCGGCCGGCGACGGGTGGTCGAGGGACCCGTTCAAGTTGACCGTCGAGGGCGACGTGGTCTACGGGAGGGGTACCGTGGACATGAAGGGGGGGATGGCGGCCGCGATCCTGGCGGCCCAGGCCGCGGCCATAGCCGGCGCCGATCAATACGGATCCGTGGAGCTCTCCTTCACCCCGGACGAGGAGACGGGCGGCGAGACCGGCGTGAAGTACATGGTGGACTCCCGCCTCGTGTCGCCCGACTACGTGATAGTCCCCGAGGCCAGCGGCTCCGACAACATATGGATCGGGAACAAGGGCAACGTGTGGGCGGAGGTCGAGGTCAGGGGGAGGCAGGCCCACGGGTCCACCCCGTGGCTCGGCCTCAACGCGTTCGAGGGCATGGCCAGGCTGGCGGTGGCGCTCTCCGAGGCGCTCTCCAGGAGGCTCTCCTCGCGCGTCAGCTCCTACCCCTTCGCCGATCCCAGGGAGGCCAGGCCCACCGTCAACTTGGGCGGGGCCGTCTACGGCGGGGCCAAGGTCAACGTGGTTCCGGGCCGCTACGCCTTCACCATAGACAGGAGGCTGATACCGGAGGAGGACGTCGAGTCCGTGGAGGCCGAGCTCCGCGCCGCGGTCGAGGAGGCCTCCTCCCCCCTGAGGGAGGAGGGGTATTCCGTCGAGCTCAGGATCACGTCGCGCTCCCCGCCCTCGGTGGCTGACCCGAGGGGGAAGCTCGCCACAGCGCTCTCGAACGCCATCAGGGCGGTCACCGGGTCTGCCCCGCGCCTCACCGTGTGCCCCGGGGGGCTGGACACCAGGTACTTCCAGATGGCGGGCGTGGAGGCCCTGACCTACGGGCCGGGCGACGACTCCTACGCGCACGCGGCCGACGAGAGGAACACGATATCCGAGATGATGCGCGTCGCGAGGGCGTACGCCGTCCTCATACCTTCCCTCCTCTCCCCCTGCGCCTGACGCCCCTATAGTAGTCCCTCAACAGCACCGCGTCGTCCTCCAACAGCGGCGACTCGCAGATCAGCGCCCCCCTCGGCTTGAACTCCCTCAGGACGTCCATCAGATCCCTCCAGCGGAACTCCGACTCCTCGAGCGGGAGGTGCCTCCTCTCCCCCCTCGGCCCATACTCCATCCCCGAGACGTGTATGTGCATGTTCTCTATCGCCTCCCTTCCCAGGCGCCCCTCGACGCGGGACAGCACATCCCTGAAGGCCTCCTTCGAGTTCACGGACCCCAGCGACCTGGCGTAGAGGTGGGCGAAATCTATGCAGGGGAGCGCGTTGTCCAGGCCCTCCACCATGGCCATGACCTCCTCCAAGTCCCCGAGCTCCGCCAGCCCTCCCATCACCTCGGGCCTGACCCAGATGTCCACGCCCTCGTCCTTGAGCGCGCGGAGGACCTCTGTCAGGCGCCGCCGCGCCAGCCCCGCCGCCTCCTTCGGGTCCAGCTTCCCGTAATACCCCGGGTGGAAGACCACCGACCAGGCCCCCGCCGCGCTGCCGACGCGCGCGGATTCGATTATCCTGTTCATCGACGCCTTGACCTTATCCTCGTCCTCCGAGAGGAGGTTGACGTAGTAGGGTGCGTGCACGGTGAGGAGGACGCCGCCCGATTCCGCGGCCTCCCTGACGCGCCTCGCCGCCTCCTCGCCCATCTTCACCCCGCGCACGAACTCTATCTCCATCGCGTCCAACCCCATCTCGATCACCCTCCTCACGCCGTCCTCGGTGCTGCGGCCGGCGGAGGACCTGGGGACCCCGGCGGGGCCGAAGGCCAGCCTATCGGGTTTCCGGATCACGCCGCAAATACGGCCCGGGAGATATATTTTCGTTCCCGCGCCGTTCCATCCAAACGCGTTTAAACACGTGTTCCACAGGTGGGCCGTGGAAGGGGCGGCGATGCGCGGCCACGTGCCCTCGATCGATGGATACGTTTGCGTGGGCGTCGACTTCCGCGCGGCCACGGCGGCGATCCTCTCCGCCCTCCAGGAGCCCGACCCCGGCGCCGCCTCCCTGAGGTTTCTCGAGGAGTCCTCGGCCGACGAGGTGGTGGTGCTCCAGACGTGCAACAGGTTCGAGGTCTACGCGTATTCGCGCGACCCGCTCAAGTCCTCCTCGAGCCTCAGGAGGCTGATCGGCCGCAGGGCCGGCGACGGCGTTTACGTGTTCCTCGGCCGCGACGCCGTGCTCCACCTCTTCAGGATAGCGGCCGGCCTGGAGTCCATGGTCGTGGGCGAGTACGAGATACTCGGACAGGTGCGCGATGCCCTGCTCAGGTCCAGCGCCGCAGGGCCCATGATGAAGGCGCTGTTCGATAGGGCGGTCAGGGCGGGGCGTCGCGCGCGGCTCGAGACCGGCATATCGCGCGGCTCGATGAGCATCGCGCGCCTGGCCGCGGAGGAAATCGCCAGGAGGTTCCCCCGCGACTCCCGCGTGCTCATCGTGGGCGCAGGCCACATGGGCTCCTCCATAGCGTCCTACCTCAGGGACGCGGGATTCACGGACGTCACGATAGCCAACAGGACGTTCGAGAGGGCCGCCTCCCTGGCATCCAGGCTGGGCTACAGGGCCATCCAGCTGGGCGACCTAGGGCGCGCCCTCAGGTCCGCGGACGCGGTGGTGGTGGCGGTGTCCTCGCCGTCGCCCGTGATAACGGAGGACATGATGCCCCCCTCCGAGGCGTTGTTCCTGGACATATCGATACCCGGGGCGGTCGAGCGTTCGGCCGTGCGCCCGCCCTCGCTCCTGCTCACGATAGACGATCTGGTCGGGCTGGCGGAGGAGAACAGGCGGAGGAGGGCGCAGGAGGCGGAGGAGGCGGGCAGGGTGGTGGCGGAGGAGGTCGAGTACTTCGAGGAGTACCTGAAGGACATGGCGGCGGACGACGTGATAAGGTCCTTCATGGAGAGGGCGGAATCGATAAGGTCCGCGGAGCTGGGACGCGCCCTCAGGATCCTCGGCCTGGACGGGAGGGCCGAGGTACTGGAGGCCATGACCAAGGCGATAGTCAACAAGGTGTCGGCGCCCATCATAGAGGCGCTGAGGGACGCAGGGAGGCGCGGCGACAGGGAGTTCCTCGAGCGCCTCAAGGCGATCTTCGAAAGCGAGCAGGAGGCCTAGGCCTGGCCAACGGTCCTCCTGGGGAGCGACCAGCCCCTCTCTATCGCCAGCAGCCTCAGCGAGAAGATTATCGCCGTCACCGCGGCCGCGTCCAGCGCGCGGTTCGCGCCGGCGAGCGCGAAGACGTAGTAGAGGAACCCTCCCAGGAGGCCGAGCGTGGCGTAGACCTCCTTGTGCATCACGATGGGCACGTCCCCCGCGAGCACGTCCCTCATCATGCCGCCGCCGCATCCGGTTATCATGGCGGCGAAGGACACGCCGAGCGGGCCGAGCCCCCTGGAGAGGGCGACGTCCGCCCCGAGGGCGGAGAAGACCGCCAGGCCGAGCGCGTCCGCGTAGAGGAAGCTCCTCCTCCCGGCGAGCTGGACCGGGATGGTCCAGAAGGAAACCAGGCCTACCAGGAGCGACACGCCGGCGTACGTCTCGTAGCGGAATGCTGTGGGCGGTATCACCCCCGCTATCAGATCCCTTATCACGCCCCCGCCCAGCGCGGTCAGCGCCCCGAGGAACATCGCGCCGAACACGTCGAACCCCTTCTGTATCCCCTTGGCCACGCCGGACACGGTGAAGGCCGCTATGCCTACGTAGTTGAGCACCCCGAACGCTAACTCAACTACCTCGGGCGTCATCCGTTCGCCCCCGTCCCGCGCCTATTCTCCCCCTCCGCTCCACGGCGACCCTGCGCGACGAGTACTCGACCTCGGGGACCGTGAACCACGGTTGCTTCTCCCTCAGTTTCAGCGTGGCGGCGGCCGAGGCCCTCGCGGCGGCCTCCTCGAATGGGAGCCCGACCGAATAAAGGTAGTACCCCAGCACAGCGGTGAAGACGTCCCCGAGGCCTATGGGCTCGCCGCCCAGGCCCTCCACGGGGCGTCCGACGTAGAGCTCGCCCTCCACCGCCGCGTAGAACGGGCTCTCGGCGTCGGTCATCACCAGGTCCACCCCGTAGCGCTCGGAGCAGTCCGCCACGCGTTCCCCCCTGCACTCCGGCGGGAACTCGTACCTCTCCCCCCTGATGAGGACCCCGCTCCCGCTGAACCTCGACATCAGGCGCCTCATGGCGTCCGCGGAGTTGAGGACCTCCCCGCCGTCCGAGACCACCCTCACGAAGCCCTGCACGTCCAGGAGGAGGGGTCCGCGCCCGGCGAGCCGATCCACCAGCTCCAGCGGTATCTCCCCCATGGTGCCGGACACCACGAAGGGTCCGTTCCAGCGCGGGTCTAGGGGGCCCATCGTCGACCTCCTCAGGAGCCTGAGCACCCTCTCCCCTCCGTCGATTTCTATCGAGAAGATCGTCTCCTCCCCCCCGACGACCTCGACCGTTATACCGTGCAGCCTCCTCAGCCTCTCCGCCGCGGCCCCCTCGAC
>CAYFJD010000020.1:0-11917 GCA_964343285.1 uncultured Nitrososphaerales archaeon | reverse complement strand
GGCTCCCGCGGAAGCGTTTTAAGGCTAGGCCCGGCCTCGACATGAGCCGGCCCATGAAGGCGGTCGTGGTCGGCTATAGGAGGGGTCCCGGCAGGATCTACCAGAACTTCGCCCTCGTGAGGGTCATCGACTGGGACGGGTCGACCGACATCACCGGGTGGCGCGCGACGGCGGTCGACGCGCACGGCAACAAGTACGAGGGGGTCGTGGTCAGGAGGCACGGGAACGGTAACGTGGTGAGGGTGCGCTTCACCCCCAACCTGCCCGGCCAGATGATCGGCCGCCTGGTCGAGATAACGCCGCCGGCTCAGCCCGGGAGCCGATAGCGTCCAGGGTAAGGTTAAATTCGTCGTCCCCCCAAGGGATATACGCCCCGTTAGGGGAGCCCGGTGAGCCCCGGCTAGCCGTGATCCGGCGCGGTCAGAGGCGGGGCACATCATTTATATCGGTGCGGGCCAACTCGCACGTCTTGCAAACTTCGCGCAGGGGTTCGCAATCGCGCAGGGGCTCGTTCAAGGAGATGCAGAGGCGCCTGCAGGACCTCATCCGCCTCCTGAACGAGGTGGCCCTGTCGGGCGCGGTGGTGCTGGTGGAGGGCCGCCGCGACGAGGCGGTCCTGCGCGCCGCCGGCTACCGCGGGCCGCTGATAAAGGTCAAGTCCCTTGGCCACGAGGCCAGGAACCTGGGGGAGAGGATCTCCGCCAAGTACAAGAAGGCCGTCCTGCTGGTCGACTTCGACCGCGAGGGCTCCAAGCTCCTCAGGTTCATAAGGAGGGAGCTCTCGTTCTACGGGGTGGAGGTCGACGTGGACCTTAGGGAAAGCTTTTTCGAAGCGTTCTACGGCGAGGTCCGTGAGGTGGAGGCGCTGAGGAGGTTCGTGGAGGAGGGATATGAAGGTGCCGGACTCAAGTGGATATAAATATTTGATAAAAATGGAATTCCAGGTGGAGGGGCCCGTCGACAAGCCCGACGTGATAGGCGCGATATTCGGGCAGACGGAGGGCCTCTTCGGCCCCGAGCTGGACCTCAACGAGCTGCAGAAGAACTGGCGCGTCGGCAGGATAGAGATAACGCTGCACCGCGTGGACTCCCGCGTCGTGGGCGAGCTCTACATACCGACGAACACGGACATAGCCGAGACGGCGCTCATCGCGGCGGCGATAGAGAGCATCGAGAAGGTCGGGCCTTACCCATCGAGGTTCAAGCTCAAGGAGATAGAGGACGTCAGGGCCGAGCGCAGGAAGCAGGTGGTCGAGAGGGCCAAGGAGATCGTCAAGGAGTGGTCGTCGAAGGCGATAAGCGAGGGGGAGGACGCCCTGAGGGAGGTTTACGGCGCGCTCAAGCCCACGAAGCTCGTCTACTACGGCCCGGAGCAGCTGCCGGCCGGGCCCGGCGTGTTCGACTCGGACACGATAATACTGGTCGAGGGGAGGGCGGACGTCCTGAACATGCTAAGGGCCGGCATAGAGAACGTGCTGGCCATCGGGGGCGCGAGGGGGGTGCCGGACTCGGTGATCCAGCTCGGCAAGTCGAAGAAGCTGGTGGCGTTCCTGGACGGCGACAGGGGCGGCGACATGATACTCAGGGACCTGCAGTCGAAGGTCGAGCTCCACAAGGTGTACAGGGCGCCGCCGGGCAAGGAGGTCGAGGACCTGACCCCCGAGGAGATCCACCACATACTGAGGGAGGAGGCGGCCCCGCGCGCGGCCCCACAGCCGCGCGTCCAGCTGCCCCCAGAGCTGCAGGGCGTCGCCCTGGGGCTGATGAAGGACCTGGAGGGTTCCCTGGAGGCTGTCCTCCTGGACCAGTCGTTCTCCCAGATCTCCAGGGTGCCCGTGAGCAAGCTGTACCAGACCCTGCAGGAGTCCAACGGAGTGAGGGCGGTCGTCTTCGACGGCATAATCACCCAGAGGTTGATCGACGCGGCCGTCGCCAAGGGCGTGGAGTTCCTCATAGGCTCCAGGGTGGCGGACGGCGTGAAGGTCCAGGAGGGCGTCAAGGTAGCCACGTTCTCCGACCTCAAGCCGCTGGAGGCGCAGGCGGCCGGCGGCAGGCGATGACCTCCCCCTGCGGCGCGGAGTGCTACATCCTGATCTTCCTCCTCGCGTGGCTCTCCGCCTACCTCGCGTCTAGGGGCAGGCGCGCCAGCCTGGAATCCAAGGGGGTTGTCCTCGGCCCCCTTTACCTTATTATAAATATAAGGTCGCTCGCCCCGGCCCTGGAGGAAAGGCTCAGGGGCAACCGCTGGGCCTCCAGGCTGCTGTCCGCCTCGCCGGCGGTCGCCGCGGCCCTGATGGGCTACGCGCTCTACTTCTTGGCGCGCAACCTGTTCCTCTACTTCGCGGCCCCCTCCGGCTTCGCGGCCGTCGTGCCCCTCGTGCCCTTCCTCACGTTGAGGAGCGCGCAGCTCATAGGGATATTCCTGGCGGCGGTCCCGCTCCTGCTGGTGCCCCACGAGCTGTCCCACGCACTGGCGGCGGCAGCCAGGGGCATCAAGATAAAGGGGGTCGGGTTCCTCCTGGTGGCGTTCCTCCTGGGGGCGTTCGTGGAGCTCGACGAGGACCTCTTCAGGAGCGCCGGGTGGCGGCGCCGCGCGGTGACCGCCGCGGCCGGGCCTACCGCGAACGCCGCCATCGCCGGGCTGCTCTTCCTGCTCCTGGTCACCCAGCCCACCTCCTACCTTTACCTCCCGGGCCCGATCGCGTCGCAGTTCTACTCGCCGTCGCCGGGCGTCCTGGTGGTCGGGGTGATGCCGGGGTCCCCGGCCCAGGCGGCCGGGCTCTCCCCGGGCGACGTCATACTATCCATCAACGGGATCCCGATCCAGAACCTCAGCTCGCTCGCGAACCTCAGCCTGAGCGCCGGCGAGCCGCTCTCGGTGGAGGTCGAGCGCGGAGGCCAGATCCGCGTGTACCACCTGGTCGCGGCGGAGATCTCCGGGAGGGCGATGATGGGCGTCTACCTCTCGAATTACATGGCGCCCAGGTTCAGGCTCCCCTACTTCGGGCCAACGGCGGACTACTTCCTGCTCTGGCTGCTCACGATATCCTTCGCCGTGGCCGCCTTCAACATGCTCCCCATGGCGCCCTTCGATGGCGCGGTTTTCGCGGACGCGCTCCTCAGCCCCCTGGTGGGCGACGAGAGGACGAGGCGCGCGGTCCTCCACGCCCTCTACGCGCTCTCAGCGGCCCTCCTGGTCGGGAACGTCGCCCTCTCCTTCGTGAGGTTCGGCGTGCCGAACCTCTAAGGTCGCTCCGTGAAGCTCACGTACTTGTAGGCCTCGAGTTGGGAGTCGAACGCGTAGTGCACGCGGTTGAAGCCGCGCCTGAGCTCCGCCACGTCCGCGGCGACGCGCTCCGCCGGCTCGTCCTTCATCACGGCCCTGGCGATGAGCTCCGCGACCTCCACCATCTCGCTCTCCCTCATGCCCAGCCTCGTGACCTCCTGGACCCCCATCCTTATGCCGCCCGGATCCCTGTACGACCTCCCCTCCCTGAGGTCGTACGGCAGGAGGTTGCGGTTCACTATTATGTTGCTGGCCTCCAGCTTCTTCTCCACGCGCATGCCCCCGCCCTGGCCTACCACGTCCACGACCACCTGGTGGGATCTCGTGTAGCCCAACGCCTCGCCCAGGACCTTGAACCCCCTGGCCGCCAGCTCCTCCGCGAGCCTCCTGGCGTTCCTGACCACCTGCGAGGCGTACTCCCTGCCGAAGGCCAGCATCTCGGCGAAGGCCACGGCCTTGCCGGCCACGTGGTGCAGGTGGTGGTTCGACACGTTGCTGGGGAAGACCGCCTGCTTTATCTGGTCGGCGTACTTCTCCCAGGAGAGTATGACCCCGCCCTGGGGCCCGGGGAGGGTCTTGTGCGTGCTCCCCATCAGCACGTCCGCCCCCTCCCTCAGCGGATCCTGGAACTCGCCGCCCGCTATCAGGCCGAGCACGTGCGCCCCGTCGTACGCCACCTTGATGTCCATCGACTTGAGGTAGTCCGACAGCTCGCGCACCGGGTGCGGGAAGAGGAAGACGGAGCCGCCGAACACGACGAGCTTGGGCTTCCTGCCCTCGGCCGCCAGCTTCTCGACTTTCCTGCGCGTGGCGTCGACGTCCACGTTCATGGATCCCTCGTCGAAGGGCAGGTACTCCACGTCGAGCCCCCTCACGCGGCCCGCCGTCCCGCCCACCCTCTTGGGCCCGTACGTTATGTGCCCGCCGTTCGGTATCGAGAGCGAGAGCATGACGTCGCCCGGCTCGGTAAACGCCGTGTAAACGGAGAGATTTGCAGTGACGCCGGCTATGGGGCGCACGTCCGCGAACTCCGCGCGGAAGAGCCTCCTGGCCAGGTCTATGGCTATCAGCTCCACCTGGTCTATGTACTTGCAGCCCGCGTAGAGCCTGTCGCCTGGCCAGCCCTACGGAGGCGGCGCGGGCGGCGCGCCGCCTACTCCGCGTACCTGTTGCCCAGGTCGCTGGCCAGGGCCTCGCGGACCGCGGGGCTCGGGACGTTCTCGGAGGCTATGAGCGGCAGGCTCCTGGAGAACCACTCGTGGTGTTCCCTCAGGAGCTCCAGGACGCGCCCATAGCTCGCCTTGGCGAACTCCGCCTGCTCCGACATGCCGGGCTGCGATCCAGCCCGCATAAGATAAGCTTTGCCGGGAAAGACGTTTATAGAGGCGCGGGGACTTCGCCCGCGTGAGCAGGCGGCGTAGGCAGGCGCCAATGCCGGCCTCGAGCGCCGGCTTGATAGTGTTCTACGAGGAGGACACCTCCAAGATAAAGGTGAGGCCGGAGCTCATAATAGCGCTGGCGGTGGGGCTCATAATCGCCTCCATCATAGTCCTGGCGGTGTAGCCGGCGCGATCGGGGTTGAGCGGGGGGCAGAAGCACACCTCCTACTTCTCGTCGAAGTCGCACGTCCTCACGATCTCGATCGACGGCCCCACCTCCCTGGTCCTCTGGCTCCTCACGTCCTTCGCCGCCTACCTCATGGCGTACTCCCTGGCGATGCGCGCCGGGCTCCTCCTCGGGGTCCTGGTGGCCCTGGGCGGCCTCGCGGCCTTCGCGCTCGAGGCCCTCGCCCTCGAGTTCGCCTGGGGCAGGGGCTACAGCTTCGTCAGCGCGCGCCGCCTCCTCACCGCGTACACCATGTCCAACCTCGTCTGGATAGTGGTGCTGATCCCCGCCGCGGTCCTGGGCAGGCCGGCCCTCGCCGCCTACAGCGTCTTCCCGTTCTGGGCCGCCAGGGCGTACTTGGTAGGCGCGGTCTTCTCGCAGAGGAGCCCCCGCGCCCTCTCGGCGGTTCTCTCCACGGCCCCCGTCCCCCTCTACAACCTGTGGGCCGACGCCCAGAGGATGGGCGCCGGGATCCTGCCCCCAGCGCTGCTCGGGTTTCCGCTCGTGGTGGTCGCGGGGGTCTCGTTGGCCCTCCTGGGGCGCGGGCGCGTGAACAGCCTCGCGCTCCTGGGCGCGTTCCTGGAGGCGTGGACCGGGTCGAACGGGGAGCCCCTCGAGTCCTTCATGTCGGAGCTGGGGGACGAGGGGGTTGCCCGCGGCTACCTCCTGAGGACCTCCAACTTCGTCCTCGCGGTGCCCTACGTCCACCCGGGCCCCTTCAAGCCCGTCGGCAGCTACGACCTGCCCGGGAGGCTGGCCGGCGAGCTGCGGCGCGGCGCGTGCGCGCTCGTCCTGCACGGCGCCGTCGACCACAGCCGCAACCTGGCCTCGAGCTCGGAGGCCAGGAGGTTCGCCTCGGGGATGGCCCGGGCCGCCCTAGGGATCCGCCCGGAGGGGGCGCCCCTGAGCGCCCCCGTGGCCAGGGAGGGGCGCCGCGTCCGCGTGAGGGGTATCTGGGCGGGCGACGCCGTGCTGCTGATCGTCGAGCCCAAGGAGGGGCTCGAGGACTACGGGGATGAGGTCGTGGAGCGCGTGGAGGAGATCGGCGAAAGGTACGGCGTGAGGGCGATACTGGTGGACGCGCACAACAGCCTGGGGCCGGACCCGGGCGAGGAGGACGTCGAGGAGCTCCTCTCGCTGGCGGAGGAGCTGATCAGGGGCGGGCCGCCCGACAAGAGGATAGTCAGGTGCGGGTGCGCGAGCCGCCCCGGCGCCATATGGCCCGACGTCGGATCCGCCGGCGTCTCCGCGGTGGTCCTGGAGGACGAGGCCGGCCGCAGGTACGCCGTAATCTCCGTCGACTCCAACAACGCGGTCCCCGGGTTCCGCGAGGGGCTGGGCGGGAGGCTGAGGGAGGTCGGCGTCGACGACTACGTGCTGTGCACGACCGACACGCACGAGACCACCGGGATCTCCGAGGCGCGCCGCGGGTACTCCGCGCTGGGGGAGGCCGACGGCGGCGTCGCGGACTTAATAGTGGGGGTGGTCGCCGAGGCGCTCGCGAAGCTTGAGCCTTGCGGCGGGGCCGGGCTCGGGGAGTTCTCGACGCGCGCGAGGTTCGCCGGCGACGGGTTCCTCGGCGCCTCGAGGGACCTGGCCTCCAGGTCCCTCAGGATAGCCGGGATCGCGGCGCTCGTGGCGCTCGCGTTCGCGGTCGCCAGCTACGTCGCGCTCGCCCTGATCTAGCCCGTCACGCCTAAATAGCGCTGGGGATTCCGTAGCCGGCGATGGAGGAGCCCGCCCTGATAATAGTGAGCGCGAAGAAGCCCCTGATGAACTACGTGACGGCCTGCGTGACGGCCTTCAATTCCGGCCACAGGAAGGTGCTGATAAGGGCGCGCGGCAGGTCGATAAGCAACGCGGTCGAGGTCGTCAACCTGCTGAGGCAGGGGTTCCTCCCCGAGCTCCGGGTGGAGCGCGTGGGCATAGGGAGCGAGGTGGTCGACGGCGGGGATGACGCGGTCTCATTCATAGAGATAGAGCTCTCGAGGCAGGGGATGGGCCCGGGGTAGATCGCAGATCGCGCCGTCACTTCAGGGAGCTGACGCCCTCCTCGGTCTCCACGTACGCGGTCTCGCCGCTCGCCGCCCGCATCACGTGCTCCAGGAACATCGGCTCGGGCAGCGCGCCTATGAACACGTAGGAGCCGTTTATCACTATGTGCGGCACGGACATCACCTCGTACTTCTCGGCCAGGGACGGGAACTCCAGCGCCTCTATCATTATGCCCCTTATCTTCGGGTTCGCCATCGCGAACATGTGCGCCATCCTGACCGCGCGCGGGCAGTAGGGGCACGTAGGCGTCACGAACACCCAGATCTCCATCTCCTTGTCCACGGTCGCCAACCTCTTGACGGTGGCGGGCGAGAGCCTGGGGGATCCCCTGGACGCGTCGAGGATATCCTCTATGAGCGCGCCGAACTCGTAGCCGGCCGGCATCCCCGTGAACGCCGCGTGGTACTGGGCGCCGGGGCGGCGCACCATGAGGGTTGGGGGACCGATGACGCGGTTCTCCTCGAAGGCCCCAGGTTCCTCCTCGCGGTAGTGGACGACGGGCTCGATGAGCCCGTCGGGCCCCAGCTCCGCCAGCTCCTTCAAGAGGACCTCCATCTCCTCGCAGTACATGCACTCTCCGTCCCTCGTGAGGAAGGCCTCGAGCACGACCTTGTCCTTCAGCCTTTCCTTGAAGACATCCCGTAGGTATTCCCTATCCCTTTCCGGTATGAGGGTCACTGCCGGCCCTCCATTTCCGGCCACCTAATAAATCTGACTCAATTTCACCGCGACACGATTATATCCCTCGGCGGCCGCGGCATGCGGGTTGGGGAGGAGGAGAAGGCGCGTAATCAGGAAGGTCCGCCGCGCGCTCCCCAAGTTCTTCAAGTGCCCCAGGTGCGGCAGCGACTCCGTCAGGGTGATCCGGAAGGAGGACGAGTCGGGGGTCTCCTACGTGGTCGTGTGCGGCCAGTGCGGGCTGAGGATGGAGATGGGCGGGGAGGAGGTGCAGCACAAGGAACCGATAGACGCATATAACATGTTCGTCGACGCCTTCTACAGGGGAGAGCTGAGGTGAACGTGGAGAGGCGCCTGTTGGAGGCCAAGGAAGAGGGCCGCGTGGTGGTCTTTGGGCTGGTGGACCCTGCGAAGCGCGGGCTCGGGGCCCGCGCCGCGGCCATGGCGGCGGACGTCGCGGTGGACGCGTTCCTGGTGGGGGGCTCCACGGTCGTGGACAGGGACTCCCTGGACGAGGCGATAGAGCGCATAAGGTCCCTGTCGGACGCCCCGGTGATCCTCTTCCCGGGGAACGTGAACGGGCTGACGCCCAAGGCGGACGCCGTCCTCTTCATCTCCCTCCTGAACTCCGAGGACCCCTACTACATAGTGGGCGCGCAGGTCCTGGGCGCCCCCCTGGTCAGGAAGTACGGCCTAGAGGCGATACCCACCGCCTACTTGGTCCTCCACGGGGACTCCGCGGTGGCCCACGTCGGCAGGGCGCGCGAGTTTCCGCCGGGCAAGCCGGAGCTCGTCGCGATGTACGCGATGGCCGCGGAGATGATGGGCATGAGGTTCCTCTACTTGGAGGGCGGCTCCGGATCCTCCGCGCACGTGGATCCGGAGTTCGTGGCGGCCGCGCGCTCCGCGCACGGGGGGTTCATAATAGTGGGCGGCGGCCTGAGGACCCCCGAGGCCGTCTCGGCGGTGGTCTCGGCCGGCGCCGACGGGGTGGTGTTCGGGACCGCGCTGGAGCTCATGGGCGCGGACGAGCTCAGGTCGCTGGTGGGGGCGGCGAGGCGCGGAAGGGCCTGAGCATGCCGCCGGAGATCCCCGAGCGCGCGCTGGAGGTCAGGAGGAGGCTCGACGCGGCCGAACCGCTCGTCCCCTCGACCTACGGCTCCGCGGCCGAGCTCATGCCCTTCAGGTCCAGGCACGTCCTGGGCCTTCGCCTGGAGGCCGCGGCCGCCGAGCTCCTCAAGCTGGTGCTGGAGGGCTCCCTGACCCCCCTGGAGTACGCGCACTCCGCGCTCCTGATGTCGACGGGGTTCTCCGTGGACCCGCGCGTGGCGCTCGCCGGCGTAGGGATACAGGAGGGCGTCCTGGTGGTCCAGGCGGCGCCCCGCCCCTACAGGATCTCCAGGCGGGCCCTCCTGAGGTACGTGCGCTTTATGAACGCCCTGGCGGAGGGCCTGGGGGCTGCGTGGAGCGCGGACCCGGAGTACGTGGAGGAGATGTCCAGGGGCATCCTGGCGCTCTGCGGCGGCTTCGACCGCGCGGCCTTGGCCGGCCTCCTGGGCGCCATGAAGTTCAGGTTGGAGCCGCGCGGCGGGATCGGACCGGCGAACTTCCTCTGCGGCTACCTGAGGCGCGGGCGCCCCCCGGTGGTCCGCATGTCGCTCCCCGGCGCCGCCTTCTCCGCGTCCTGCGCGGATCTGGGGCTGGAGGGCGTCGTCGCCTTCAGCAGCGAGCTTCCCAAGGCGGTGAACTACCTCATTGGTTCGGGCGACGTCGTCGAGCTGGTCTCGGGTTCGGGCGACGTCGCCAGGAGGCGCGCCGTCCTCTTGAGGGACCTCCGGGGGCCCGAGGCGGGGCCGGAGGGGCCCACGTCGCTCGGCGCGCTGGTCCTGGACTGCTCGGACCCCTTCCTCCGGAGGGCGTCCAAGGGGATAGCCCTCGTGCGCGTGCGCCCCGGCGCGTACGACGTGAACCCGTCGGTCGGGGCCCACGTCCTGTTCCCGTCGGTCGAGGGCGAGCGCGTGGACCTCAACGTGCGCGCTTGCCCCGTCTGCGGCTCCGTCACCTACTCCACGCGCTGCCCCGTCTGCGGCTCCGTCACGGAGCCGGCGAGGATCTGCCCCTCCTGCAAGGCGGTCACCAAGTCGGAGGTCTGCGGTAGGTGCGGCGTTCCGACGGTCAAGACGCGCGGGTTCCGCGTGAGCTTCTCGAGGGAGATCTCCCGCTTCAGGGGGGCGGAGGGCCTGGTGGGGGAGGAGGACTTCCCCGGCGGCGCGCACGAGGACCTCATGAAGGGCGTGTTGCGCCTCAGGCACGGCCTGAGGGTCTACTGCGACGGCACCACGCGCGTGGCCGCCGTGCTCCTGAGGTCCAGGAGGTCCGACGCCTGTTCCCTCGTGCTCCCCTTCAAGTCCGCCCGGGCGCTGTTCGAGGTCTCCAGGTTCGTGGACGAAGTGGCGTCCAGGGTCTTCTCGAGCGACCCGCCCTACGGCCTGTCGAGCTACCGCGACCTGAAGGGCGTGGACGTGATAGTTCTGAAGCGGGGCGGCAACGTGGGCTACGTCGCCAAGGTGTCGGGGTTCGTGGACGCGCCCTACGGGTTCTCGGGCAGCGCCCTGCCGCGCGGCGAGGTCTCGTTGATATTGCCGCTGGACCTCGCGTGGAACGCGTCGTACGAGCTGGCGGAGGCCAGGGCCGGCAGGTGCGCGTGGGGGGTTCCCACGGCGCTGGTGAATTGTGGATCCGGCGGCGAGGCGAGGGCGCCCGACACCGTCCTCGTGGAGTCCGGCCTGGCCGCCGGGGCGACGGCCGCTGAGGCGCGCGCCGCCCTCCAGCGCGTCCTGGAGCGCAACGTCTCCATCCTGTCCTCGCTGGGCGCCTCCAGGGAGGTGTGCAACGAGATAAGGGAGGCGCTGGAGGACCTCGTCAAGCTCTACGCCTCGCCGGAGGTCGTGTGCGAGTCGTGCGGTAGGAGGTTCCGCAGGCCGACGATATCCGGCGTGTGTCCTAGGTGCGGGGGGAGGCTGAGGCCGACCGCGGAGGAGCCGGACGCGGAGTCGCTCCGCGCCCTCTCGGACGCCGTGGAAGGGGTCTGCGGCCCGTCCGCCGCGATAACCGTCGACGCCCTGGTCAGGAAGGAGAGGCAGGCGCGCCTGACCGACTTCCTCTGAGCGGGAAGGCGGAAAAGGGCCAAATAAATCGTCGGCGCCCGACCGCGTGTGGAGCGCTGCGACGTCTGCGGTGCGCCTGCGGCCCATCTGATAAGGCGCTCGGGCCGCAGCCTGTGCGACGCGCACTACGTATCCTACGTGGAGCGCAAGGTGGCTAGGGCGATATCGAAGTACGGGATGCTGAAGCCGAGGGAGAGGATAGGGGTTGCGGTCTCGGGGGGCAAGGACAGCATGTCCCTGCTGGACGTGCTGAGCAGGATGGCGCCGCGCCACGGATCCGAGCTCGTGGTGCTCGTGGTGCACGAGGGCATAGGGGGGAACGTCGAGAGGTCGCACGAGCTGGCCGAGGAGTACGCCAAGGGGCTCGGGCTGGAGGTGCGCTCCGCCTCCTTCCGCGACCTCTTCGGCTACTCGCTGCCGGAGCTCGTCGAGCGCTCCCGGGGCAGATCGGCGTGCTCCATCTGCGGCCCGCTGCGCCGCCGCGCGATCGACGTGCTGGCCAAGGAGGCCGGGGTGGACGTCGTGGCGACGGGGCACCACATGGACGACTTCCTCCAGACGTTCCTGATCAGCATGCTGGAGGGCGACCTGAAGAGGATCGGGTGGATGTACCCGGGGCCCAAGCCCGACCCCGAGGGTAGGGCCAGGAGGGTGCAGCCGCTGGTGGAGCTGTACGAGGAGGAGGTTCTCGAGTACGCCAAGGCGCGCGGGTTGCCGTTCTACGGCTGCGACTGTCCCTACAGGAGGTACGGGATCCGCGTCCGCATAAAGTCCTTCCTGAGGGAGATCGAGGCCAGGAGCCCCGGGGCCAAGGAGATGATGTTCAGGTCCGCGCTCGAGATCTCGAAGGCGGTCGCGCGCGGGCTCGATGCCCAGTTCCACTACAGGAGGTGCAAGTACTGCGGGTGGCCCTCGACCTCGGAGGTCTGCAACGCTTGCTCCACCTTGATCTCGCTGGTCGGGGAACCGATAAATACCGGCCGCGCCGCATTTAATGCAGGGGCGCGGGTAGGGCCGGGGGGTTAGCCGTCCCCCTTGAACCCGAAACCGGCTACACGCGGGGGCCAGAAACCCGCGGGTAAACCCCCTCCGCCGGGCATGCAGCGGGGGAGCCGGCCGGATGAGC
>CAYFJD010000019.1:0-12133 GCA_964343285.1 uncultured Nitrososphaerales archaeon | reverse complement strand
ACGAGGACTCCCTGAGCGTGAGGGTGGAGCCGGGGATAACTTTCTACGAGCTGGAGAGGGAGCTGGCGCCCCGCGGCCTGTCCGTCATCGTGGAGCCGGAGAACTGGCACGGCTGCGTGGGGGGGAACGTCTCCAGCCACGGCAGCGGCTGGGGGACCGGGCCGAACATCGCCAACCAGGGCGACGCGGTGCTGGGGCTCAAGGTCGTGCTCCCCGACGGCAGCGTGTTGACCACCGGATCCATGGCCAGCCCGTGGTCCGGGCGCCAGTTCTACAGGTACTCCCTGGCCAGCGACCTGACGGGGCTCTTCCTGGGGTCGGAGGGCACGCTGGGGATAATAGTCGAGGTGGCGCTGAGGGTGGAGGAGGCCCAGAAGGTGGGCCTCGCGGTCTACTCGTTCGAGGACCTGAGGGAGGCCGCCTCCGCCATGTACCGCGTGAGGAGGGCCAGGATATCGACGATCTACGCCTACCTGGCGACGGGGTGGACCCTGGACATACTGTACCCCGAGGGGGCCCCGTGGAGGCACAGGCTGAGGTTCATAGTCGCGGCCCCGACCGAGGAGCACGTGGGGCTCGAGATGAGGAGGTTGGAGGCGGCGGTGGGCCCCCGGGGCAGGTACGAGGGGCCCGCCGAGCTCGAGAGGCTGGTCAAGGAGAAGGACGCGTGGGTCAGGGAGTTCGCTTACAAGGCCGGGATGCGCGCGGCCCTGATAGTCCACGTCCCGCTGGGATCGCTCGGCGACTACCTCGAGAAGTTCGAGTCCTTCGCCGCCCACGTGCGCGACGCCTACGGCCTCAGGATGGGGCTAGGCGGGTTCCTCACCGACAGGAGCTTCGTGGCGGTCCTGGCCATCTACTTCGATCCGAGGGACCCGGATTCCCGCTCGAGGGCCATCGCCGCGTGGAACGACGTGAAGGTGCGCGCGCTCGAGTCGGGGGCGGTCCCGTACCGCATAGGGGGCATATGGGCCGATCAGATGCCCAGGATGGGACGGTACTACGAGGCGCTGAGGGAGTTGAAGGCGGCGCTGGACCCCAACGGGATAATGTCTCCGGGGACCTTAGGTCTCTAGACGTGCGTCCAAGCCGTAGACCGTTGCCGCGGGAGCGGTCCTGAATTCGTATTGCGGCGACGGGCGCGCCCCGACGTCGGCGTCAGCAAGTAGATCAGGCGAGGCAGGGCGCGCGGCCTCCGCCCGGCCCTCTTTGCGATGGTCGCCCAGCTCCCGTCGAAGTCCCTATCCGAGAACGTCCAGCGGATCGTCCGAAAATCTTAATACGTCAACAGTTAGCATTTCCCTAACGAATGAAGGTCAAGCCTAATATCACGAAGAAGGAGCGCGACTGCCTCTTGGCGATATACAGGGAGGAGCTATCGGATACCCCGGTGAGGCTCGTCGACCTGGCCAGGTCGTTGAACGTCAAACCTCCAACCGCGCTAGAGCTCCTGGCCAGGCTGGAGTCGAAGGGGTACGTAACGCGCAGGAGGGGGCTGATATTCCTCTCCGAGAGCGGTAGGGAGGTGGCCAAGGGGATATTGACCGTTCACAGGGCGCTGGAGGTCTTCTTCGCCCGCTGCGGCCTCAGCGCGGATGAGGCGTGCAACCTGGTCTCCAACTTCGATTACATGGTGGAGAGCTCCATTGCGCCCATGATGCTGGGCGCCCTCGGAAACCCGTCCACGTGTCCGCATGGATACCCCATAAAGACCGAGGAGGCATGAGCGCATGGAGCTCTCAACGGTGGTCTCGCTCAGCGGCCTCGGCCTGGCCGGCCTAATGCTCGCATCCTACATACTTGGCCTCCTGCACGGGGCGACCCCCGACGAGCACACGTGGCCCATAACGTTCTCGTACTCCGTCGGGACGTTCTCCACGAGGGGCGGCGCGAAGGCTGGGCTCGTGTTCTCCGGCGGCTTCACCCTTCAGCGCGCGATATTGACGGAGCTGGCCTACCTGGCGCTGGCGTCCGTCCTCGAGAGCTCCCTCGCCTTCGGATCCGTGTACGTGGTCGTGGGTGCAGTGATGCTGCTCGCGGGCCTCTACATAGCGGGTAGGGGCAAGTACCTACACTGGCACTATATAGAGGAGAAGCTGGGCGTAGCCCTGGGGATACATAGGAAGGGGAGCGAGGGCCAGAGGAGGGAGTTCGAGCACGAGGTTAACCCGCTCTTCTCGGAGGCGGAGGACCTCACCAAGCCTGTCCCGGTGAGATTGGCGTTCCTGCACGGCCTGGTGGCGGGCTGGGGCCTGGGGACGTACGCCCTGATATTGATGACCGTGATCACGCCGGCGATGCCTGGGCCGCTGTTCGCTTGGATACCTGGGGCCCTCTTCGGCCTCGGCACGATGACGATGCAGATCCTGTGGGGGGCCGGCTTCGCCAAGTGGCTCACTTCGATGAAGCACCTCAGCAGGGAGGGAGTGGCGCTGGTGGGCAGGACGATCACTCAATACGTCCTGACGTACGGCGGCATAATCTTCATGGCCGCAGGCGCCGTGGTCATAGGATTCCCGCAGGTCCTCAACCTGTCGCTGCCGACCGGGATAGGAATACCCAACTTGGACGCTATAGACATAGGCTTCCTGCTGGTCGTGGTTACCGTCGGGGTCCTGGGGTTCATCGGTTACAGGGCGGGCGTTAGGAGGGCGCGCGCGCTGGGGCTCGTGGCGGGTGGAAATCGATTCCAATATTGGAATCGACACAAATTATATATCGAGACGCCGCTGTCCCGTGCGACCATGCGCCCGACAGCGCTGCTATCGATACTGGGGCTCGTAATTCTGCTTTCCGCCTTCGTCCGGCCCGCCCTCACGTACGCCGGCCCGTTAATCGTGGCGGGCTCCGCGTGGGGCACCCAATCCTCCCCCCTGGCGGTCGAGCCGGGCTCCACGTACGTGCCCTACACGGTCTACCTGAGCAACGCGGGGGGCTATCCCGTGGAGAACGCGACCGTCGAGGTCCAGGTGGCCTACCCCTTCAGCCTGTCGCCCGGCGCCGCCAGCGAGCTCAACTTCACGCTCATACCTCCAGGGGCCACCGTGCCCGCAAGCTTCTACATCGACGTCGCTCCCAACGCGTCGGACGGCGTATACAACGTGACCCTCTTCGTTAACTACACCGTGGTCGGCGCGCGCGGCGCCGCGGAGGTCTACAACTTCACGCAGCGCCTGCAGGCCCCCGTCACGCTTTACGCCAGGCCGGTCGCGTACTTGGCGTACTGGGGCACCCAGTCCTCGCCCGCGTCCGCCTACCCTGGCCTGCGCGAGGGAACCCTGACCGTCTTGATAGGCAACTCCGGCACCGGCCCCGCCTACAACGTGAGCGTCCGCGCCTCCGCGGGTTACCCAATAGAGTTGGTCACGGACAGCGCCGTCGTCGGCACGATCCCGCCCGGCGCCCAAATCCCCGTTCTGCTGGTCGCCGGGGTCGCCCCCAACGCGACGACCGGCGAGTATCCGTTGAACGTAACAATATATTACAACGGCGGCCTGGCCGCGTCCTCGACGGTGGAGGTTCCGGTCTCCTTAGCCCCGTCGATATCCGTTCAGAGCTATGGGATAGCGCAGGGCAAGGCCTTCCCCGGGGACGAGGACGTCGCCCTTCAAGTTTACCTGATTAACTCCGGCAACGCGACGGCGCAGGACGTGTCGGCATCGCTCCTGCTGCCGGCCCCCCTCGCGCCCGCGTACCCCGGATCCGCGCAGGAGTTCGTCGGCGCGCTGAACCCGGGCCAGCCGATCCCCCTCGTCTTCAGGTTCGACGTGCCGAGATCCGCTTCCTCCCCCGAGGATCTCT
Source organism: uncultured Nitrososphaerales archaeon (assembly GCA_964343285.1). Taxonomy (GTDB): domain Archaea; phylum Thermoproteota; class Nitrososphaeria; order Conexivisphaerales; family Conexivisphaeraceae; genus Conexivisphaera. The sequence goes on along the minus strand of CAYFJD010000019.1, from coordinate 8,332 downwards.
CCGCGGTCCTGGACGTCTCGTACGCCGGGGGGAGGACCAGCTTCCTGGTGCCGATCCGCATAAGCCCCTTGGCCAACTTCAGCGTGGAGCCGTACAGCGCACCGCCCCTCGCCCAGGGGGCCTCTAACGTCAAAATATCGTATTTAATAACGAATGTAGGAAACGTCACTGCAAAGTTCGTCTCCGCGCAGCTCGTGCTCCCCAACGGCCTCTCCGGGAACGCCTTCACCTACGTGGGCGACCTCTCGCCGGGGCAGTCGGGCCTGGCGACCTTCAGCCTCGACGTGTCGTCCGGCGCGCCGGCCGGGAACTACTCCGCGATCCTCGAATTGACCTGGATGCAGTCAAACGCCCCCGGCAGGCAGTTCACGCAGGACGTCCCCCTGGAGCTCCAAGTCGAGGAGGGCTACCTTCAGGCGCTGAGCTCGCGGATAGCGTCGTCGGGCGGGCTCGAAATCCTGGCGGCCGTGGTCCTAGTGGTCCTGATCGCCGCGCTGGCGCTCTACGCGGCCAGGGCGAGGCGGTCCAGATGAGCTACGCGGTCGAGACGGAGGACCTCACGAAGGTGTTCAACGGGTTCGTCGCCGTCAACCGCGTGTCTTTGAGGATCAGGAGGGGCACGATATTCGGCCTCCTGGGCCCGAACGGCGCCGGCAAGAGCACGCTGCTGCGGATGATATGCACGCTGCTGAGGCCCACCTCGGGCAGGGCGACGGTGGAGGGCCACGACGTGGTGAAGGAGCCGAACGAGGTCAGGAGGATCATAGGGGTGGTCCAGGAGAAGCTCCTGCTCTACCCGGTCCTCACGGCCCAGGAGAACCTGGAGTTCTTCGGCCGGCTCTACGGGATCCCCGAGCGCGAGGTCCGGCGCAGGGTCATGGAGCTGTTGGAGGAGGTCAAGCTCGAGGGCTTCCGCGACAAACCCGTGGGGATGTTCTCCAGCGGTATGAGGCAGAGGTTGAACATAGTGAGGGCGCTCATACACGAGCCTCGCGTGCTGGTACTGGACGAGCCCACCAACGCGCTGGATCCGCAGAGCGTGCGCTGGGTCAGGGACTACGTGAAGAGGTTGAAGGAGAGGGGGCTCACGATAATAGTGACTACGCATGACATGCACGAGGCGGAGGAGCTCTCGGAGGAGCTGGCCATAATGGACAGGGGGCAGATATTGGACGTCGGCCCCGTGCAAGAGCTCAAATCCAAGTACGGTGCGCCCACCATCGAGGAGGTCTTCCTGAGGCTGACCGGGAGGGAGCTGAGGGACGAGCTCTCGGGCAGGTTGAGCGCCAGGGGGTGGAGGCGACGAGGTCCGGCCTCGTCCACACGCTGCTGGTGGCGAAGAAGGACCTCACGGAGTTCTACAGGGTCAAGCCCAGGCTCGTGACCATGATATTGTTCCCAGTCGTGCTGATGCTCCTCTTCGGCTACATGTTCCCCTCCGGCGGCGTGGTGAACCACGTACCTATAGCCGTCGTCGTGCAGGACCAGAGCCCTCAGGGCGTGCAGCTGGCCGACCGCTTCATCTACCTGGCCCAGTCGTCCGGCCTCCTGGACGTGACGACGTCGGACTCCGTCAGCTGGGCCGAACAGCAGCTGGTCATCAGCAGGGTCTACGCGGTGGTTATATTCCACCGGGGGATAGGCGAGCAGGTCTCCTCGGGCGGCGGGACCGTGGAGGTAATACTCGATCAGCTGAACCCCACGCTCGACAGCGCCGTCAAGGGCGAAATCGAGCAGGTCTTCCTCCAGATGGACGCCCCCTCCTCCCCCCTGAACGTGGTCTTCCAGGGGCTCGTGCCCGGCACACTGGGGAGCTTCGAGTTCCTGGCGCCGGGCATCATAGCCATGACCGCCATAATAGGCGGCCTCTCGGGCCTCGCCATGACCTTCTCGAGGGAGAGGGAGCTCGGCACGCTGGATGGCCTGCTCCTGGCCCCCATATCCCGGCTCTCCATAATCTTCGGGAAGGCGCTCGCCCAAATAGTCAGGGGGGCCGCCAGCAGCGCCATAGTCTTCGTGATCTCCGTGCTCTTCTTCGGCGTGAAGGTGTACGGCAACCCCTTCCTGATGGTCCTGGTGCTCATGGAGGGAATACTCGCCTTCACCGGCATGGGCATGCTGGCGACCAGCTTCGTGAGCGACCAGGAGTCGGCCCAGCTCATAATGCTCATAATACAGTTCCCGATGATATTCCTCAGCGGGGCCCTCTTCCCGCTCCTCCAGCTCCCGTGGTGGCTGAGGATGATCTCGTACATACTGCCCCTGACGTACGTCGTCTCCGCCTTCAGGGCCGAGATGGTGCTGAACGCCCCATTCCAGGCGATAGCGCCGGAGGTCTACGGGCTGGCGATCTTCACGGTCGTGGTGTTCGCGCTGGCCATACCCCTCTTCCAGCGCGCCGTCACCAAGTGACCTAGTCCAGGAGGTCCTCCACCTTCCTCATGTCGTCCACGCAGCGCTCCGGGAGCCTCCTGCAGCCGCCCCTATCTATCAGGTAGGCCTCCAGCCCTGCCTCGAGCGGCGCCCTCACGTCCCTCTCCGGATCGTCCCCCACGTGCAGGATCTCCCCCGGATCCACCCCGAGCGCGTCCGCGACCTTCCTGTAGAACTCCGCGTTCTTCCTCGGGATGCCGAAGTCGGAGACGCACGAGAGTATAGCGTCGAACTTTATGCCGAGAACTTCCTGGTAAATCTCCGCGAATATCCTGGCGCTGTTCGTGGAGGCCACGATTGTGTACCTGCCGTTCACGCGGCCGAGGAGTTCCTCCGCGTCCGGGTAGACCCTAATCCAGTCGGCGTTCTCCAGTATCAGCGCGCGGGGGTCGGCGCGTATGCCGAACCTCTCCAGCCAGTACTCGGGCAGGTACCACCTTATGTCCCCGGGTCCAACCTCGTCGTAGGCCGCGTAGACTAGACGCCTCGCCTCCTCAGCATCTAGGCCCTTGAGCTCGGCGTAGAGCCTGGGGATGAAATCCATCCAAAAGCGCTCCGCGAACGCCCTGTCCACGACCGTGCCGTCCAGATCCAACGAGAGGACCTTGGCCTTCCCGAGACGTCCCATGCGGCGGTGATCCTCCGCGATCCTCCGCAATAAATTGCTAATGGCCCTCTTGAGCCGCGTGCTCGACTGCGATCCCCAGTCTTGGAGTAGAAATCGCCCGAGGGAAGGCGGTTCCAGCCGGGCTGGGCGAGGCGCGCGGCGCGTTAAGGACAAAGCTAATAAGGATAAAATATTAACACATGGCTGCGGGCGAATTGTGGCACGAGGGCCGCGGCAGACGGATGGGGGGAGGCCGTTGGTTCGGCTCGCTGGACCCGGCGCGGGTATTGGAGCGCGCGGGCCTGAAGCCGGGCATGTCGGTTCTGGACCTGGGGGCCGGCGAGGGCAGGTTCTCCATACCAGCCGCCTCCGTCGCCTCCAACGTCCGCGCGATCGACATATCGGAGGAGGCGGTGGAGCTCCTGCGCGAGGAGGCGTCCAGGTTGGGCCTGAGGAACGTGGAGGCATCCGTCGCCGACGTAAGGGACGACCTGGGGTTCAGGGAGGAGTTCGACTTCGTCATCCTGGCCAACGTGCTGCACGGATTCGTTCGCTCCGGATCCGCCGACGCAGTTCTGGAGAACGCGAGGAGGGCGCTGAGGCCTGGCGGCCGCCTCCTCGTCGTCGAATTTCGCCCGGACGCGGGATCGCCGCCCGGGCCTCCGTCGTCGATGAGGATCTCCCCGGAGGAGTTGGCGGCGCTGGCGTCCCGCCACGGCTTCGAGGAGGTGGATCGCTTCGACGCCGGCCCGTTCCATTACGCCCTGGTCTTCAGGAGGGCCTCCTAGCTCCCTGCGCGAAGGAGTTCCGCCGGGATCCGTCCGAGCGCCCGCCGGAAGGTCGGCGTCCCTCGCCCGGCGCCGGCTGCGCGCCATCGGAGTAGTGGCTCACCACGCCCCCCTTGCCCACGTAGGTGCCGCAGAACCTGCAGAAGCCGTTCTCCAGGCACGATCCGCACGTCGGGCACTTCCTGGACTCATCGGCGCAGGTGGCCGGCCTCTCTACGCACAGATCTCTCATCTCCAAGTACAGGTGCGCGTGAGCCCTCGAGGGAAATTTGATGCCGGTGTCCCGCGCGAGCTCCTCCAGGGTCCTCTGGTCGACCCCTGAGGACCAGCGCCCGATGAGCCGCATCGCCCCGGACCCCTCCGTCACGGGCACCTTCTCGCGCCAGGCAACGAACCCCAATCCGGCCTCCTCCAGGTACTCCCGCATCAGGATCTTCCCGTACTTGCGCCCGCCGAGCTCGCCCACTTTACAGCTGAGGGGCGCCTCCAGCGCTATCCTCCTGGCCTCATCCGTGTAGAGGGGCAGCTCCACCGGCATCCCCAGCGCAAACCCCAGGTCGCGCGAGGCGAACCTGGACCCAGTGAGCGTCCTCGAATACCATTCCGTCACGCCGCGCTCGTCGTAGTCGAAGAGGAACGGGTAACCCAGGAAGAGCTCGTCCCCGCCGTCGCCGGTCGCGACGCACCTGCAATTCGCCTCGCGCGCCGCCCTTAGTCCCAGGCACACCGCGACGTCGGCGGCCACCTCTATCGGATCGATCGACCTGGTAACCGCCAGCGCCGTCCTCTCGCACTCCTCTATCGCCGCCTCGTCGATCGCCGCCTCTCTGAGCTCCAGCTGCAGCGCCCTCGCCACCACCTCCGGAAATCCGGCGTCGGCGGCGCCCGGCAGCGCTACCGTTATCAACCTAGGTCTCAGACCCGCCCTGGCGGCGGCCGCGGCCACGAACGACGTATCTATGCCGCCCGAGAAAAGCACGCAGTCGCAACCCCTACCCTTCATCAGGGATGCGACGGACGACGCCAGCTCCTCGCCCAAAGGGGTGCAGCGCCCGGATCCCACGGCTTCCCCTCGTGACGAAAGTTATTTATACCATATGGATGGATAGTCCATCCACCATGAAGAGAGTTGCCGCATCCTCGATCGCGGTATCCATACTCGTGGTTGCGGTCGTGGTGGTCGCGTCGGCCGCCTACATGGGCTACTGGACTTCGCGCTATTCGGCGCAGGTGTCGACCCTATCCGCGGAGGTGGAGTCCCTGAACGCCACGATGGCCTCGCAGCTGCAGGCCTTGGAGTCCCAGCTGAACGGGCTCTCGTCCCAGCAGACAGCGTTGAGCGATCGCCTGAACGAGCTGAGCGGCCTCATGGAGTTCCCGGCCTCCGCCGTCGACGCGACGGGCCAGCAGATAGTGGTCTACTCGATGCCCACGCGCATAGTATCCCTCATGCCCAGCGACACCGAGATACTGTTCGCGGTGGGGGCAGGGCCGCAGGTGGTCGGCGTCGACGAGTACTCCAACTGGCCCTCCTACCTGAGCTCCCTGGAGGCCAACGGAACGGTGAAGGATATCGGGAGCGGGTGGTACCCGGATCCCGAGGTCATATTGTCGCTCAGGCCGGACCTCGTCTTCGGGGTATCCAGCGTCCCCAGCAACTACGCCCTAAAGCAACAGTTCGCGTCCTACGGGATCCCCGTCGTGCTCCTGCCCGACAGCACCGTGGAGGACGTGGTGCAGAGCATATATATCGTTGGAAGGCTCACGGGGCACGTGGCGGGCGCGCAGTCGCTGGCGGAGAACGTCACCTCGGAGCTGCGCTTCGCCGAGAGCAGGGTGGCGGGACTCAACTCGACGCCGACGGCGCTGATCGTGTGGCCGTCCCCCATCTGGGTCGCGGGTAATGGGACCTGGGAGGACCAGATGATCACGGCAGCCGGCGGATCCAACGTCTTCTCAAACGTAAGCGGGTGGGAGCCCGTGGACCCCGAGGCGCTGCTGGTCGCGAAGCCCCAGGTCATAATATATACCGCCGGCCACGGGCAGCTCAACTACACGGAGTTCGTATCGACCCTGCGCCAGGAGCTAGGGCCCGCCGCCGACAGCGTCCCGGCCATAGCGGACGGCCGCGTCTACGCGGTCGTGGGCGAATACAACGACTGGTTGACGGAGCCCGGGCCCTTCGTTGGCTACGGCGCGATACTGCTCTCCGTCCTGATCCACCCGGAGGCCTACGGGATGAACTACACATCGATACCCCACGTGGTGTCTCCGGAGACCTTCAGCCTCCCCGTGCCGTCGTCGCTTCCCGTAATAAGCACCCCCCAGTACGTCCAGGTCGTGAGCTCCCCATGAGGGGCGGCCTCCTCCACCTATTATTGCCCTTTATCTTCGCGCTCTCCGTGCTCCTCGGCCCCTACGGCTTCGTGGATCCATTCTCGCGCGGCCTGGGGGTCTTCGTGTTCGAACTCAGGCTCCTCCGCGCCCTCTCGGCCGCGCTCGTAGGGGCCGCCCTCTCGGCCTCCGGCTCGGGGCTCCAGGTCCTCCTGAGGAACCCGCTCGCGGACCCATATATATTGGGCGTCTCGTCGGGCGCGGCCCTGGGCGTCCTGGCGGCCCTGTGGGCCGGCCTAGCCTGGCCCCTGGAAATATCCCTGGCCGCGCTCGGGGGCGGCCTCGCGGCCCTGGCGCTCGTCATGGCGATCTCCTCGGCCCTGGGCCTCACCAACATCTCCATGGTGCTCGTCGGCGTCGCCGCGTCCTACGCGCTGAGCTCCATCGACATGATCCTCATGATGGAGCTCGGCCCGGCGGTGCAAGGGTCGCTCGCCTGGCTCTTCGGGACCGTCGCCTACGTGCTGTGGTACGAGCTGCTGTACGCCGCCCCCCTGATGTTGGCCGGGGTGCTCTGGATATTCCTGAGGGCCGGCCACCTCGAGTCGTTGATGCTCGGAGAGGACGTCGCGGAGTCAATGGGGGTCAGGGTCCGCCGCCTTAGGGCCGAGGTGGCGCTGGCCTCCGCCCTCTCCACGTCTGCGGCAGTGGCGATCGCCGGCCCCGTCGGCTTCATCGGGTTGGTCGCTCCCTGGCTCGCGAGGTTCACGTCCGGCGGCGCCTTCCGCCGGATTTATCCCCTCTCGCTCTCGCTCGGGGCATCCCTCACCGTGGCCGCCGACCTGGCATCCAGGTTCGTGCAGCCAGGCGGCATGGCCCCCCTGACCTCCATAACGGCCCTCATGGGCGCGCCCGTTTTGGTCTACCTCTTGGCGAGGTTGAGGCGCCGATGGATGCGCTGGTCCTCGCGAGGTCGCTGTCGCTTGCCTACGGGGGAAATCCCGTAGTTAGGGGGCTCGACTTCGAGGCCTACCCCGGGGAGGTCCTGGGCATCGTCGGGCCCAACGGGGCGGGGAAGACCACGCTGCTCAAGGCGATCTCGGGCTCCTTGGCGGTGGCGGGCGGCGAGCTCCGCTGCTGCGGCAGGGTCGCCAGGGCCCGCGCCAGGTTGGACGTCGGCGACCGCGTGTCGTACTCGCCCGCTTACCCGGACGTGGATCCGTGGCTCTCGGCCCTCGACGTCGTCATCTCCTATAGGATGGGCCCGGGGGCCCCCTGGGCCAGTCCTTCCGAGGAGGACGTGAGAGCCTCCGAGGAATCCCTGAGGCGCCTCGGCATGGGCCACCTGGCCTCCAGGAGGATTTCGGAGATGAGCTCGGGAGAGCGCAAGATGGTCATGCTGGCGGCCGCCCTCTCCAGGCGCTCCGAGGTGCTCCTGCTCGACGAGCCCATGGCCAACCTGGACCTGAGGAACCAGTCGGTGGCCATGGGCGCCATCCGCGCCGAGGCGTCCAGGGGGGCGCTCGTGCTGGTGACGTCGCACGAGCTGCACCTGATGAAACTCTACGCGGATCGCGTCCTCGTGCTCTCGGGGGGTAGGCTCGTGGCGCAGGGTCCGGCCGAGGACGTGTTGACGGAGGAGCTGTTGGAGCGCGCGTACGGCGTACCCCTGAGGAAGGAGGCGGTCCTCGTCCCCTCATTCAATAATGACAGTAAATAATGTTTCCAGACGCTCGAGCGATAATTGATATAAGACCCTCATCGCATCGTTCTCCGATTTGGATCACGAGCCGGAGACTGGCTTCGGTCGCGAGCTCGAGGACGGAACCAAGGTGTTCACGAACCTGACGAACGAGGGCCCCGTTTTCGTCTACGTCAAGGACGGAAGGATAGTGAGGGTGGAGCCGCTGAAGCTGTCCCCCGACGACCCCGAATCCTGGACTATAGAGGCCAGGGGGAAGCAGTTCTCGCCGCCCAGGAAGGCCCTGATACCCGCGTATATCTTGGCGGAGAGGGCTAGGGTGTACTCGCCGAAGCGCGTGCTGTACCCGATGAAGAGGGTGGACTTCGACCCCAACAAGAAGGACAGGAAGGCCGAGAACAGGGGCAAATCGGAGTACGAGAGGATCACGTGGGAGGAGGCGCTGGACATACTGGAGCAGGAGATAAC